>CAYJUY010000060.1:0-3662 GCA_964373485.1 uncultured archaeon | reverse complement strand
GCATGTCCTTTCCTACGTCGCTATCAATTTCCCCTTTCCAAACTTTTGGCAACCTGTATTTCTGCGCATCAATCGGATTTGGAAGATGCTTGATAATCATGTCAAGCACAACTTGGTGCAGAGGAGCTTTTTTTGCGAGCTCATCCTCTTTGCCGGAATTTGTGAGATCGATAATTTCCTTGAACGTGATTGCAGTTGTCTTCATGTAAGGAATCGATATCGCCCATCTCCTGTAAGCAGAACCGAAAGCGACAGAGCCATCCGCTACATTCACGAGCCATTTGTTTTTGTACTCGTCCTCCGCATATTTTTCGATTAGAATATTCACATCACGAATAACTTCCTCAAATCTTTTCATCATCATCTCGGGTGTCATCTTCAGCTCTCGAATAAGCCTGTCGCTTTTGTTGATGAACAAAACAGGTTTGACTCTTTCACGCAGTGCTTGCCTAAAAACAGTTTCGGTCTGCGGCATGATTCCTTCTACAGGATCTACAAGAACAATTGTCCCATCAACTGCGCGCATCGCGCGCGTTACATCGCCACCGAAATCTATGTGACCAGGCGTATCGACGAGATTAATCAAATAATCCTTTCCTTGGTATTCATGTACCATTGAGACATTCGCGCCATAAATTGTCAATTGCCTCTCGCGCTCTTGCGGATCGAACCACGTGTACATCGCCTTGCCGGCCATTTCTTCTGCAATCATGCCAGCTCCCCCCATGAGATTGTCCGTCAAAGTTGTTTTCCCATGGTGCACGTGAGAAGACGTCGCTAAGTTCCTGATTCTTTCAGGATCCTTCATCGCTTCTACAATTCGTTCGGTCATCGAAACTTTCGGCATAACTATACCAATTTGTTTTTTGTTTTCTTATCAATCTTCGTAAATTCCATTACAGGAGTATCACATTTGTCGCAAACAAACACGGGAAGTTCACCTGCGGAAGAAATCCAACTCGGCATTACTTTTGTTCCAAATTCCGATCTGATTTCTTTCACGAATTTTTTACAGGCCGGGCAGAAATATTCTTTCTCCATTTCAAAGACACCAAAACTATCTTGCCCCTTCGGATTCCTTTTCCATTCTCTCGCGTTCTTTTATCGCATCGGATTTTTGCGCATCGTTGTTGTATGCCGCGATTATTTCTTCGGCTAAAGCATCCACCATAGTTTGCTTCTTGCCAAAACTTTTTCTGTAAGACGCCTGCGCGAAATTTCTCAGAGCGTGATCAATCCTCCTCTGGGGAGAAGTTATGACCGCACGCCTAACGATTATGCCGCCGACTTGGTATGCCGCAATCTCCTCCCGCGTTGCCGAGTTTTCTATAGCGGCGACAAGAACTTCCACAGGATTTTCTTTCGTGGTCGCTTCGATTTTCTCGAAAGCTTTTTTGACTATATTGTATGCGGTGAAATATCTCCCCACAACTCTCCCGGAAGTCAGCACATGTTTTTTGCCCCTGTGGCCCGGAACCATGATTTTGTTTATCAGCCTCTCGACAATCGGCATTTTCGATTTGTGAAATTGCTGGCTAGCTTTTCTCCCGCCGCTTTTCGGGACGATAATCGGCTCGAGATTAATGTACTTCTCCAAACCCTTGTCGCGAATTTGTATTTCTCCCATGCTCCACTTATTAAAAATTTTAATCTCGGCCATCTAGATCATCTTGCAGGTTTTTGTTTTCTCCCGGCAACTATTTCTTTCAGCGAAACTCCGTTCAACGCTATAACTTTGAACTTGATGCCGACCATCGACCCCTTCGATCCTCCTTGCCCGCCGCCGATAGAAGTTATTGTGACCTCGTCGTGCTCGTTCACTTTTTCTATCGCGCCGTATCCAGGAACATGAGCAGTGACCTGTATATTGTTTTTAATCAGCTGCACCCTAACAGCTTTCGTCAGACCAGAAGCCGGCTTCTTCTGCTCTACTGCTCTTTTCTCGATGACTATCCCTTTCGCTTGCGGCGATCCCTCAAGCGGATTTTTTGCCCACAGCTTCAACGCGCTGCTCTTCCACTGCGTCTTCTTCCACCTGAAGTGCTTCCTTCTCGTCTTCAATTTTCTTCCGCCAAATTCTCCAGACATTTTCTCACCTTTTATCGAACGATCAGGTCGTTCACGTTATGATTCCTTTGCAGCAATTCTTTAAATAGATTAATATTCCTCCCGTCGCGCCCGATTATTATCGCCTTGCTGCCGCGCTCTACTTTTATTTCCACAATCACTCCCTTCTCTTCGTTTTTGACTTTCACCTCATTCGCCTGCGGTATTAAATTTTTCACGAAAGTGTTCAAGTCTTTGGAGAATTCAAAAATTCTTACATCTTTCTTCAGCACAGCCTCGACATGCTTCACGTTGCTGCCGTTCTTTCCTATTGCGGCTCCCGCCTTTCCTTCTTGCACGATGAAATACACGCATTTGTTCGCCGCGTCTACAACGCAATCCTTCAGAGCCGCATGAGTTATGTTCTCGAAGAGGGTCATCAGCCTCAGAGTTTCCGTATCAAAAGTAGCGCCAGACATAGCTAACCCTTTATCACCATGACAGCAACCGGAAAGGGTTTCCCGCAAACAGTCCCAAGGTCCTTGCTCCCGCCGCCAAAAACTTCCAACTTCGTTCCAGAAATTTTCGCGTTGTGTTTAATTTCCGCATCCATATTTTCTGGCACGTTGTTTGCAATTATTATAATTTTTGCCGGGCTTGCTTTCAAAAATTTCACCGACTCCCTGTAACCGATTACCGCTTTGCCCGACTTCACAGCCGACTGTATTTCGTCCGCAATCGTCATTTTTTCTCTTCCTTCTTCTCCTCAAGATCGTCTCCGCCGAACTTCGCAACAAGATCGAACATTCCTGTTCCAGACGGAATGACTTGTCCAATCATCACGTTCTCGAATATTCCTTGGAAGCTGTCAGTTTCTTTTCTGATGCTCGCCCTGACTAGATGTTTGATTGTCTCCTCGAAAGCTGCGCGCGCAAGAATGGAAGTCTTCGCTCCCGCAACCCCGTATCTTCCGATCGATCTCACATCTCCCGCGAAGGTCATTATGTCGCCGACGAGCATTATGTGCCTTACGTTTACGTCGAGCCCCTGCTCCTGCATCGTCTTCAGCGATTCGTTTATTATCGTGTTCCTCGCAGCCTCGATGCCGAGAACTTCCGCGGTTTCGTGTATGTCGTTCGTGAAACTTCTCCTCTCGTCAACCTCCTTCATCGCGAAAACAGTTTCAAGGTTGGAGCCGATTGTGTTGATTATCCAATCTTCCCCCTCTTTTCTGACAACAGCATTGCTTATTTTTTTTACCCCGCCTATGTGGATGCCAAGAATTTTTTCCTTTATCTTGTTCAGCTCCTTCACATTCACCTCTCCTTTTGCGACAACAGATATTTTCTCGCCCTTCTGCCTCGCGGCTGCAACCTCCTTCATCGTTTGATTTATCGCGTTGATTACAGTCGATGTCCTCTTCTTGTCCGACAATTCTATTTCAACTGTCGAATCGTTCAGATTTAGCGAGACTCTGTCCACAATGTCACTCAAATGTTTCTCGACAATTTCTTCTGCAAACTTTCTCGCGCCGTCTGCGGAATTGTACTGGCTTTTCATGAAGATCGTCATCATCGGAGTTTCCGGATCTTTCTTCGCATCAAAAATTTCTATCA
>CAYJUY010000059.1:0-3682 GCA_964373485.1 uncultured archaeon | reverse complement strand
GATTGTTAGGAACCGACCTCGAGCTTCGCGAACTTCAGAGAACGGGAAGAATCGGAAGAATTGATGTAGAAGTTGCGTCAAAAGACGGTAAAAGCTCAGGGAAAATTTCTATCCCGTCAAGTCTGGACAGCTCTGAGACGGCTTTGATTGCCGCGGCGCTCGAGACGATTGAAAGAATCGGTCCCTGCAGTTCAACTGTCAAACTAACTTCTTTGAAGGATGTCAGATCGCTGAAGAGAGAATATGTAATTGGCAGAGCGAAAGAACTCATGCAATGGCTTTCAGACGAATCTGCACCAACAACAGCCATGCCAGAGATAATCAAGGAACAGTTCCGAGAAGCCCAAATACAGGAATATGTAGGACTTCCCTGCGGTCCGGACGTATTCGCGTCGGACGAAATAATTATCGTGGAGGGGAGAGCAGATGTGCTGAACCTTCTAAGAAACGGTTTAAGGAACGTAATTGCCATCGACGGTAATAAAATTCCAGAAGCCATTGTAAAACTTTCCAAAGAAAAAATTACCACACTATTTGTAGATGGTGACCGGGGCGGCGAGCTGATAATAAAAGAATTTCTCCAGCTTGGCGAACTCGACTACATTGTGCAGGCTCCGCAAGGAAAAGAGGTGGAAGATTTAACGAAGAAAGAAATATTCAAAAAACTGCGAGAAAAACAAACAATCGAAGAATACAAGTCCCAACCAAGGGCAAAAGAACTCAAAGAATTTGTATCCACGCAAACAACAACTTAAACCAATTTACTTTCGTGTACAGTTTGGTAAACCGGACCCCTTCTTGTCACAACGCTTTTAATCAGCTGCACCGAATCAATTTCAAAATATTTTTCTAAATTCTTCCCAGACAAATTTTCTTTCACAAAATTCTTGTTGGAAATTTCTCTCACTCGCGCAAGTGTCAAATGAACCGGATAAGAATCTCCACCAATTATTTTCACAATGTCTTTTCTAATATTTTCCAAATCTTCTCCACTGCTTTTCACATCAAGAGCTATAACACGAATATAACTCTCATTCGGTATCAACAAAACACTTCCAGTCTTGACTGTAAATTTTTTGTAGTTCTTGCATATTTCGTCAAGTCTCTTTGAGATTAATCCGATATTTTCGTCTGGAGTTTCGCCAAGGAACGAAAGGCTAATGTGCAGATTCTCACGCTCCACAAGTTTCACATCCATCGGCATTTTTGTTAGGGAGTCCTGCAAATCAGTTATCGGAGTTTTGACGTTTTCTGGAATGAAGATGCCTATAAAAAGGCGCACCATGATTAAATTGCGGGAAAAGGTTATAATAATTAAATACCCAATATTCTTAGGTGATATTTTCATGGAGCAAAAGGTTCGCGCTGGAGACATAGTTGGAAAGGCTATCATCAGCGAGGAAACCGGCCGCAAGTTCGGTATCGTGAGTAACATTGATTTCATCACAGAAAGTGGAGAACTTCTAAATCTCATCATTGAGCAACCGACAAAGCATCTTTCAGACCTGAATTTGAAGCAGGATGATAGGGGCAGGCTATTGGTTCCCTTCGCTGCGGTAAAATCAATCGGCGACTTCGTGATAGTGAGCGAGAACGAGTTAATCTAAATCCAGTTAATTGGAACTTGATCAACTCTCCAATTTTGGATTATGTTTGTAGATTTGTCTCTGGAATTTCTCGCTAGAATTCCTACCCATGAGATATTTACTCCGTTGTCGCCGGCATACTTTTCAGGAACGACAAAAAATTTCGCGCCACGACCTTCGCACATAATTTTCATCATCTCCTGCAATCTCTTATTTGCAGCAACCCCACCAACCAATAACAATTCATTTTTTCCAGTATGTGCAAGTGCACGCTCAGAAACTTCTGTCAACATTGCGAAACAAGTTTCCTGCATTGAATAGCAGAGATTTTCTTTACCCACACCAGACCTATATTTTTTCATCGCATCTGTTAGAATTCCTGTAAAACTAAGGTCCATTCCTTTTACGACATAAGGAAGCTCTACATATTTTCCACGTTTAGCAAGTTCTTCAACTTCTGGCCCACCAGGCATTTTCAAACCAATTTCTCGAGCAAAAACATCAAGAGCATTTCCAACTGGAATATCTTCGGACTCGCCGAAAATTCTGTAACGGCCTTCAGCATGCGCTATTATTTGCGTATTCCCGCCAGAAAGATAAACAATTACAGGATCTTTGCAACCAGTTGTCAATTTCCCAATTTCTATATGTGCAACTGCATGATTTACTCCAACGAGCGGTTTATGATATTTTCTAGCCAGATATCTTGCAACAGAAGAGCCAACCATTAATGAATTTGGTATTCCTGGTCCGCGAGAAAATGATACAATATCGACTTTTTTCATGTCAATTTTTTTCAAAACATCAGCAGCAATTTTGTTGTGATGTTCTGCTAAATCGTTTGGTACAAAACCGCTTCCTCTCTTCGGAATAAACATACTACGTTTTTCGAAAATTATTTTTCCACCACTAGATACTAGTCCCACTCCGAAGGTGTGAACGGTCGACTCAATTCCAGGAGAAATCATAAATTAATCTTTATCTCACAAGTTAATTATTATGCCAGAATGGGAAATTATTTCTGCGCTATTTTTAGGAGCAGTAATGGGTGGAATGATTTACTACAATTCAAGGAACTCTAGTAGGCTGAAAATTTCCGAACCCATAAAAGAAAACAAACTTAAGAACTTTTTTCAAAGACGTGGACCAGATTATAAAAACAATCCAGATATTACGTCTTATAAGAGGAATATAGGAGTGTACCCTCACCCATCTTGGACATATGGCCAAATCAAAGAAGCCAATGCTACTTTTAAACAATAACTAAAATATAAAACTATTAACAATTGAAATTATTCTTGATGAGGATAGACGAACTTTCCAAATACGGAATATCAGAATTTTACATAAACAAATTGCGCGAAGAACAAGTGAATGAATTATACCCACCTCAAGCAGACATAATTAGAAAAAATCTGCTGAAAGAAAAAAATCTTGTAATATCAATTCCAACAGCTGGAGGAAAAACATTAATTGCATCTCTTGCTATAATTAAGAAATTCTCTGAAACAAAATGTAAAATAATTTACATAGTTCCTCTCGTCGCTTTGGCCAATGAAAAATTCAGCTACTTCAAGAACATGTTTGGGAAAGATTACAGAGTCACGATATCTGTAGGGGATTTTGATTCGTCAGATCCGTGGTTAGCAGATTACGACATAATCATTTGCACAACTGAGAAACTAGATTCTCTTACAAGGCATGGTGCTAATTGGCTAAATCAAGTAGGCTTAATAATTGCAGATGAAATACATCTTCTGAACGATTCTTCAAGAGGACCAACGCTAGAAATTTTATTGACAAAACTGAGAGAACTAACTCCAAAAGCACAGATCTTCGGACTTTCTGCAACAATTAAAAATTCACAAGAACTAGCAAAATGGTTGAATGCAAATCTTGTTATAAGCGACTTCAGACCCGTGAAATTGTATGAGGGTGTAACATTCAATGACAAAATACAATTTTTCTCACACAGGTCTTACGAGATGACAGAACTAGAAACTGAAGCTGCAATAATGCACAACACAATGCAGATGAAGAAACAGGCATTATTTTTCTTATCAACACGAAAAAATGCAGAAAGTCTTGCAGAGAAA
>CAYJUY010000058.1:0-3710 GCA_964373485.1 uncultured archaeon | reverse complement strand
AACCGGCACAGTATAACGGATTGAATTTCCTTTCTCTCGGATGTAATTAGATGGATTAAATGACGGTATTTTAGCCATTTTTACAACCAAGGATTTCTAGTTATTGTTCGTTCTTGCATTTTGTGTTTTTGCAAAGGATCAAGTGACAAATGAATCACAAAATCATCTATATTTCTGGCATAGGGGGCCAGTATAGGATTGTTTTCAGCAAGTTCCATTTGCGATTTGTATATTTGGTCGAATTCCTCATGAGTTTTTGCTTCATCAAGCTTCTGTACATCAGGAATCTGAGAAGGATGGAGCTTCTGTTTTATTCCGATTGAATTTAGAACCTTAATTCTCAAATAATTTGTTGCCCGCTCCTCAGCATTTTTAAGAAGATCAATATGATAACTAAAAATATTACCATAACCATGCAGAGCGTTGGAATCACTAGTTCCTTTGCTCACAAACCAAGCCATTTTCCTCTGACAATTAAAATAAGCTTAAAGGTATTTAAACCTATCATTTTTATAGCCCAATCAAAATTCGCCGCTTTAAAATTCGTACCCAAGTTTTTGCAGGACAGACTTCATTCTCAAACTGTCCTTCTCAAGTAGTGGCGACTCGGAAATTATTGTGATATCGATTTTTCTTTTCAAAATTTCTTTTGCAAGCGGCTCGAAAGAAGGATCTTTAATTGGTGTATGCACATCAATAAATTCCCCCTTCTTGTTTTTTGAAACTCCCTCGAAATGCGAATTGATATGTTTTATTCCAACTTTCTCAAGTTTGTCAAAGATTTCTCCATAATCAATTGTTCCACCATTTCTCACAAAAATATGCGCCCAATCAATGTAAGGAATTACTTGCTTCATTTCCTTGTGCATTTCCAAAACTTCATCAAGCGTACCGAACTGGCTCTGCTTTGCCATTGTCTCGACACCGAGTTTTACATTTTTAATCCCGGCGCTTTTCATCTCGTCAAGAATTTTTAGAAACTGCTCCTTCACGATTTCAAAAACTTTTTCTTTTTCCAATTTCCCGTAAAATGCAGAATGAATTGCTATCGCATCAGCTCCCATCCTCTCGCCGCGATCTGCACAGTCAAAAATTCTTTTTCTCGAGGCTGCAATCGTCTCTTTCTTTTCCGATGCAAGATTGATGTAATAAGGCGCATGTATCGACAGCCTAACCCCAGAATTTTTTGCCGCTTCGCAGACTTGTTCCGCCACTTCTTTTGTCATGTAGACGCTGGGAACGAATTCTACTTCCATCGCGTTGAGACCAAGCGCATTAATTATTTTAATACCTTCAATTGTGTCCCTCTTGTCGCTAGAAAGCGGAATCCCGGCTGAACCAAGAAAAATTCTCACAAAACATTATTTGTAAAAATAATTACTTAAGCGTCTTCAAAAATTTTTCAAGACCAAGAGTATTTACAACATCTTTCTTCTCGAGCCAACCACGCCTTGCCTGCCCAATTCCAAGTCTTAAAAATTCAAAATGTTTTGGCGAATGGGCGTCTGAATCGATGGAAAATTTGCAACCTTTTTTTCTTGCTAATCTTATGTGCTCATCTTTCAGGTCTAGTCTTTCAGGTCTTGAATCTATTTCCAAAATTGTACCACTCTCTTTTGCAGCATCAATAATAGCTTCGATATCAACATCATACGGATCTCTCTGTTGTATCTCCCTTCCAGTTGGATGAAAAAGTATGTCCACAGTCGTAGTCTCAAGCGCGCGAATTAGTCTTTTGGTTTGATCCTCGCCAGTTAAATTGAAATATGAATGCACAGAAACACCCACCACATCAAGCTTCTTCAAAACTTCGTCATTAAAATCAAGTCTGCCGTCTTTGAGTATATCAAGCTCTATGCCTTTGAGAACTGTTATTCCTGAAATTTTTTTGCTGACTTCATCAATTTCTTTTGCTTGTTTTGCCAATCTTTTTTCATCAAGTCCATTTACAAAAGCCATTCTCTTTGAATGGTCTGTTATTGCAATATACTCCAAACCAAATTTCTTTGCCTGCTGCGCCATTTCCATTATCGAATTTGCTCCGTCTGTCCAATTTGAGTGAGTGTGCAAGTCTCCTTTCAAAAATTCGTAAGGAATCAAATCCGGCAAATTTCCTTTCGTCGCAAGTTCGATTTCTCCTGTGTGCTCCCGCATCTCTGGAGGTATCCATTTCAAACCAAGCTTCTCGTAAACTTCCTCTTCGCTCGCGCCGAAAAGATATTTTTCGCCTTTGAAAACTCCATACTCGTTCAGCTTCCAGCCTTTAGAGATTGCAATTCTTCTCAGCTCGACATTGTGGTCCTTATTTCCAGTGAAGTATTGCGAAGCTGCGCCAAAACTTTTTTCTTCAACAACTTCCAAATCGGCATCCATTCCGTTTTTCAATCGCACCAAAACTTTTGCCTTGCCACGTGAATACAAATGAATCACTTCGGGCATGCTCGCAAAAAAATCCATCACCTTTTTCGAATCTGTAGTTGCAACAAGAAAGTCAGCATCGCCAATCGTCTCCTTCATCCTTCTCGCCGAACCGCCAATCAAAACCTTTTTCACTCCAGGAACTTTCGCAAGCCTGCCACGTATCTCTTCCAGCATTGGTAAGACATATCCCAACAAAAACCTACCGCTGTGTTTCTTGTGGAATTCTATGCTCCTCAAAATATCCTCTTCGCTTTTCTCGCCGAAGCCTTCCAACTTCTGTATTTTATGTCCTCTCGCTGCTTTCTCAAGCTGTTCGATGTTTCTGATTTTTAATTTCTGCCACAAAGTTTTGATTGTCTTCGGTCCAACGCCTTCGAGTTCTATTAAATTTTCAACGTCAACAGGAATTTTTTTCTTCATGTCTTCTAGGTGCTTCGTTTTTCCAGTGGTCAGTAAATCAGCAATTTTTTTCGCAATCCCCTCGCCAATTCCAGGAATTTCCATCAATGCATCGATTCCGCCGCGTTTGTATATGTCAGAAACTTCTTCGGTAAGAGAATCGATTGTGCGCGTAGCTTTCTCGTACGCGCGCGCCTTGAAGCCGCCGTCCATCATGTCCTCGTAGACAGAGATTATATACAAAATTCTCGAAATTTCAGAGTTCTTCATAAAATATTATTGTTATTAAGAAATCTTTAACTTCGTAAGCGGCAGGACAAGATTTAAATATCCCCCGTTTCTAAAATAAAATTATGGACGAGTCTGATGACATTTTTTACGAGCTGGAAAGAATGCACAAGAGAATTCATCACATGATGAAGAGTATGCGGGTTCCTCTCAAGGAGGAGATTGCTTCATTCGGAAGTTTTCCTGTTGATGTTTCTGAAACAGAGGATGATGTCGTTATTAAAGTAAATCTGCCCAGATTTAGCAAGGAAGAGATTTCTGTCAAACTGACCGAGGATTCTGTCGACATTTCCGCGCAACACAAGGAAAAGAAAGTTGAAAAGACCGAAAAAATGTATCGTGCCGAAAGAAAATTCGGCGCGTTTAGAAGATTTCTAACACTGCCTGCAAAAGTTGATTTTGGAAAATCCGACGCAAAATTCGAGAATGGAGTTCTTACAATAAAAGTTCCGAAAAAGGAAAAGAAGAAAGTCGGCAAGGAAATCAAAATCAAATAAATTTTCCAAGAAATTTTTAGAAAGGCCTTATTGCAAACTTCGCAATAAGTTCAATCACTATGACGGCGACAATCACGAATATCACATGCTTCGGCTTGATTTTGA
>CAYJUY010000057.1:0-3926 GCA_964373485.1 uncultured archaeon | reverse complement strand
AGTTTCCCAATTCATCCGCGGACTGAAGTCCGCGGTTTTCTTGCTCAGGTTATAAACACATTTTAGGGCTTTCTTGCGGTCAGGCATCGGCTTTTAAATGATTTAAGATACTAGTAATTACTAGGTGGGTAAGTAATGGCTAAAACTAGAAAACCTTCTGTCAGTGGCATTGTCGTTCCTATGTTTATAGAAACCAATGGTAGAATGGAGAAACTCATGGAAGTTGTAAAAGACAAGAAGGTGCAGAAAGAGTACAAATTCCTGATGAAGAAATTAGAAGCTAATCCTATGAACTTCAGCAGGAAACTCAGAGAAGCTGTTTGGAAAGGTAAAACTTTGGACGAAATTGCGGCGAAACTTCATCAGGGTAAAAACAAATAGTCCTGTCTTGTGACATACTAATTCTTTGGACAAAATCTTCCGGAGTTAATATCAGCGGCGTTATTCAAATTTGCAGAATCGTTAATTTTTCTTATAGTTCTTAATGTGTTTGCATTTACAATATGTTTTCTATTCCAGCTTAACAAGCAATCCACGCTATCAGTTGCAAGAGCTATAATGAGGGCGTCTCCAAATTTTATGTTAGTCTGATTGCTGTATCTCAAAGCCAGTCTTCTTTTGTTAGGTGACATAAAAATAGTTTCATCAAATATCCTTTCGTGGATTTGTTTTAATTTCGGCATCACATCTAACTCTTTCCTGACAGTCTCAGTTCCTACGGTTTTCACATTCACAGACAACACAAGCGAAACAACTTGAAAAGACATAATACATCTTTTGAAGTATGATTGCTCCTCATTACTTAGTTTGGTTTTTTGTGAAAGAAGTTTTAATGCCAACAAATCGCTTATGACATCTGTATCAAAAGAGACTGTCCTTAATTTTCTAGTGAATCCAAGAAATTCTTTTTTCACAATTCAAAATTTCAAATTTCGAGATTATAAAGTAAGATATTAGTTAAGAAATTTTAAACAATTACAATTACAACAAATTCATACAGCCCAAAATTGCCTAGTCTTAACGAATTGTCTCTCGGCTTCTAAGATTGCTCGCAAGAAACTGTCCTCGTCCTTGTACCATTTCGCCAGTATTCTTCTCCCTGTTGCAGGCCCTACACCACGTGCTGCCAAAGCAATCACAGCTTTATTTTTGTAGGTCATGAAAAGTTCCGCCTTGTTCTTCATTGTCTCCCATCTTTTTCTTTCTTCTGGCGCAAGTTCCAAATTTTTCAGAGCCTTCTTAACAATTTTTTCTGCCTCGATAAATTTCGGATTAATTACAGCGAGCAGTTTCGATTCGCACTTGCCACATTTCACAGAGTCTTTCACCTCTCCTGCAACAAAAGTCTGCGACCACTCGCTGCAATTCACGCACACAAGTCTCACTTTCGTTTCGAGCAGTCTCTTCCTGAACAGTTTGAAAATTTCTGCTTCTGGTTTCTCTGGTCCGATGACTTCTGCGTATTTGTGCACAACGCCAATTCTCCCAATTGGCGAAAGTCCTTTCTTGAACGCGAGCAACAGTTCCCCGTTTTGAATTCTTCTCAACACTTCAACTGACTTTTCTATGTCCAGCTTCTCAACTTCCAGTTCGTTCAAAGTTTCTTGGAATATCGGAGTGCCTGCAAAATCTTCAACAAGTTTTTTCATTCTTATCTTTCCAAACTCTGCCTCGCGCGAGAATGCCCCAAATCTTTTCGCGACATGCACGAATTTCCATTCGAACAGCTCGCTCCGCGACAAGCTCATTTCCACATAGCTAGCAAGGTGCTTTGGATCTGTGCTCATCAAAATTTCCCTTATCAGTTCCAAGTTTTTCTGCTGGAACTGGATCATTATCCTGTAAGGATCATTCTTCAAGCCGACAGCACCGACTCTATTCGTAAGCATAGCGGCAATAAGTCTTCCCAGAGTTTCGTTCACTTTGCTGCCGAACGGCGCGTGAATAACAACAAGATTGTCGTAGTCTTCGACGAGCAAAGTTTTTTCATCGGGAATTACTCCGAATTTTTTCTGTTTCTTCACCAAGCCAATAATTTTTTCTGCAGACGACTTGTCGACTGGATATTTTTCCATTATTTCCATCTCGACTGCCTTTTCATTTTTGATTTCCAATTTCCTTGCAACTTCCCCCCTGAGCCTTGCAACTTCTTGCGCGACAGAGTACGGGACAGGAATCAGTTCGCCTTCCCATCCTGGAATAGCCGCCTCTATATCAGTCACGGGCTCGACCATGACCTTGTCGCCCTCGATCGAGATTATCCTGTACGCCTCGCTCTTGAGTATGAAATTTGTGCCGGGCTCGCCGTGTATCGCAACGAATTCCTCGTCGAGCACGCCAACAAAAGAATTGTTGAGGATGTTGAATACCCTGTAATTTTTCACGTCAGGTATCGTGGACAGCTGCGTGAAATAATATTCGAAGCCGCGCCTCTTTTTGTTGACGGTCTTTCCCAAATCAAGAAAAACAAGGCCGAGCCTGTTCAGCTGGTTGCAAACTTCGAGGAACTCCGCATACTTCAAGTCCTTGTACGGCCAGGCCCGCTTTGCGATGTTGTAAATCTTTTCCAGGTCGCTCTTTCCAAAATCAAAAGTCATCCCGATTATCTGATGCGCGAGCACGTCGTAAGCCCTTTCATGCACCTCTATCGGCTCGAATTCCTGCGCCATGGCTTTTCTGGCAATCGCCGCGCTCTCAAATATGTCGTCAAGATCCGTCGAGATTATCACGCCCCTACTCACTCGCGACAACTCATGGCCAGACCTGCCAACTCTCTGAACGAGTTGTGTGACCTGCCGCGGTGACATGTATTGCAGCACGAGGTCAACGCTGCCGATATCAATCCCTAACTGCAAGCTGCTTGTAGAAACAATGGCCTTGATTTTTTCCGCCTTGAATTCTTTTTCCGCCTTGATTCTCACGTCTTTGCTCAGCGAGCTGTGGTGAATCTCGAGCGGAAAATTTTTGTCGATCGTCCTTATCCTGCTCGCGAGAACTTCAGCAAACTGCCGCGTGTTTGTAAAAACCAGGGAGGATCTTGCCTGCTTCACCAGTTCCATAATCACTCGCAATCGCGCAGCAGGTTCTTTCGACGTGAAAACTTTTTCTGCAATCGAATAGTCATCTATTTTTGGATTCGGATTGATTACTTGTATGTCCATTCTTTTCGTCGTGTCTGCTTTCAAAATTTCAAAGTCTTTTCCTCCTGCAAAAAATTTTCCAACTTTTTCAGGCTCGCCGACAGTTGCTGAAAGCATAATGAGTTGGAAATCTCCACAAAGTTCTCTTAGTCTTTCAAGTGCAATTGAAAGCTGTACGCCACGTTTGCTGTTTACTGTTTCATGGACTTCATCAAGAATCACCCACTTCACATTTCTCAAATGCTCGCGGAACCTTTTCGCTGTGAGAATAGGTTGTAGTGTTTCAAGAGTTGTTACCATCAGATGGGGCGGGAATTCTAGCTGCAATTTTCTTTCGTATTGTGAGGTATCCCCGTGCCTCACCGCAATTTCAAGCCCAGTTTGATTACACCACCAAATCAATCTTTCCAGCAAATCCCTGTTCAAAGACTTGAGCGGAGTTACGTAAAGCGCGCTTATCGGATTAAATTTTTCAGTCATCAGGAAATTAAATATCGGCAGAATCGCGGCTTCCGTTTTTCCCGTGCCAGTTTGCGCGAGTATCAAAACATTTTTTCTTGAGAGCACCGCGGGTATAGCTATCCTTTGCGGGAGAGTTGGTTCTGCGAATCTCTTAGCGACGAGCTTCTGCAATTCGGGATTCAATTTTTCAAAAACCATTTAGCGGAAACGGCGGCTGATCTTGTCGGACCGCAACAGAAAATCGACGCGTCCCTCCACCCGTTTGAAAAGATCGTTTTCTCCTTTATTCTACGGGCTAAGGTAATGAAAATAAAAGATTTGGAT
>CAYJUY010000056.1:0-3993 GCA_964373485.1 uncultured archaeon | reverse complement strand
AAAAAGATAGAGGAGTTGAGGGATCAGTTGAGAAACATGAGCGGCGGAAAAATGTGGCAAGCTCAGACGCAGATGCTGAGCAAGATCGACACATTCTCGGAAACAATCGGCGACATCGACAACAGATTGAGCGGCCTAGAGAAAGCATTCAAGGAAACTCTTCCAGCGATGATCGATTCTGTCCGCGCGCTGAGCGACATCGTGCAGAAATTCCGCAAGGAACAGCCTTCGGAAGGCTTTGCAAGAAAATGATTAATCTTTTAAAATTTTTGAAAAAAAATATTTACATTATCTTTTCAATGGATTTAGAACTCTTATATTTGATATTTTTGAAAACCCTTCGTCTTCGGTAAAGATTTTGCTTAAATTGTTTTCTTTCATAGTTTCTGCAATTAGCGCATCCCAAATAGATATCCCGAATTTGTTAGCGGCATAAACTGCTCTAACTACCGTCTTGTAATCGTAGTCTATCTTCTTCCACTTTTCCTACTCGCAAATTGTATCAATTAAAGTCGCTATTTCTTCTTTTGACACCTTGATTCTTGTTTTTGTTGTCATAACAGAATAGAATTCGGCCAAAACCTGATTTGAAACACAACCCGTAATCATTCCTACCATAACTTCTCCTACAAGTTTGGCGCACCTTTTTCGTTTTGTTTCATTGCTCTTGTCAAATGCATACACAAGTATATTCGTATCGAAGAAGATTTCATCTTTCATGCAGTTCGTCCCTCGATTTGTATTTCACCAAGCCGCCCGTTTTAATTCCCCTCTTTAGAACTTCCAAAATAAACGCATCGGGACCCAACAAGCTCCTTCTAAAAGAAATTTCCTCTATTGCGTCGGTTACGAACCTGGAAATGAAACCTTTCTTTCTCCCGTATTTCTGCATAGCCATTTCCCTCAGCTTCTTCTCGATATCTTCTCTCAAACTGAGCGTTAGGGTTCTGCTAGCCATATATATTTAAATAAATCTTTAAACTATTTAAATAGTTCATGGCCTTAAACAATTTACGCCTTAAAAACTAAAATTATTAAAACTGATGTAAAAATGATTAATCCTCATCTCACGAAATAATTTACATGGTGAGCATTCCTCCAGAATGGCAGGGCGCTATTCGCTACATCTCGAATCTTTTCCAAGTCAGGCCCGAGTGGCTGATTTTCCCGAACATTCTAACTCTGTTCATATTCCCGCTTTTCCTGAACATCTGGATGTTTGCAGTGATACTCGGCAAGGTTTTGAGAATTTTTCCCGGAGGAATAAATTGGGTGCTTGGAGGAATAATCGGATACCTGATGCTTCCTTTCAACAACATCACAGTCTTCATCGCGCCTTTCATCATCGGTGTTTTCGGTTTCCAAAGCGTGCCGATAAAAATTCTGGTCATGGTTCTGCTTTATGCATTCTATCTTTTCGTACTGCCTTGGATCATCAGTGGAGCAATAGCTGGGTTTAGATTTGGACTTTAAAATTTTACATTATGTAATCTGGCGTCCTCTCTTGTATTCTTCTAACATCTTCAGCCCACCTTTCTAACAATTCTCTTGGCGTGCCAGTCAGAAGCTCTTCCAAATTTTCTAATTCAGCTCCAAAAATAGCAGACGCATAAATTGTACTGTTATTCAACGGGCTTGTGACATTAACCACAGATCCATTTCTAATTCCTTCTCGTCTGTATTCGCCTCCACCATTTCTACCAGCAGCTGTTTCTCTCCTTTGTCTCGCATACGCCGCCAGTGATGGAGCCAATTCTCTAACACGAGAAACATAAGTTACATAAGGATCTGACGCGGCCAAATACCTTCTATAAATCCAATATTCATCTCTGTCTCTTATTTTATCACGAGCCCAAACAAAAGGTGCGCCAATAATTTCTAAACTTCTTAAGAAACCATCCAAAGTCCTTGAGGCATAACTTCTTGGTCTTCTCGCTGGCGCATATGCGATAGGATCGTGCCTCTGCCAAAAATCTGCAAAAGCTCCAGGATTCAATTCTAAAACATCTGCATCAATTCTTGGCTGATTGTTTTGTGCCATTCCAATCAAATTCACTACTTAGTAGTAGCATATATAATCATTTCGCTTTTACGGAAGATAGTAACTTGTCTCCCCTCTTTTTTTTGAATTCTTCTATCCCGCCAGGTAAAGTAAAAAAGGACTCCTCAACGCCTTTAATTTGCCCCATTAGCCTCTTCCTTTTATATTCTTTTTCTGTCATCCTGTCCCTTAATTTCTGCTGTGCTTGCTCGTTTCCTTCCGCTTTTGCGTATTCTTTTTCTAATTTTGCAAGCTCGTCTTCAATTGCTCTTATCCTTTTGCTGTAATTTTGCGTGATTTTCTTTTCTGCAGATGCTATTTCTCCATATGCATCTTTCCTATATTTTCCAATAAATCCTTTCGCATACAGAATCGACCCAATTAAAAACAAAATGAAGAACAAAATTACCGACCAATTCCCGAGGAAAAACAGAAGCCCGCTTATGTAGCCGATTCCGCCTGTGAAGAGCGCAGCGAACATCACGACAAGAGCAATAACATGGTCCATTGCGCCCATTCCCTCAAATAATCTCATTGTCCTCAGCAAACCCAGGAAAATCGCGTATATCGCGACCGCAGGAAGTAGCGCGTTGAGTATCAACTGCTGCGGATTGTTAAGCCACTGTCTCTCGAATCCGAAAGTCTTGACCCAAATGAAATCCACAACTTGGCTCGAACTGTACTGAGCCGCGACTAGAGTTGGCGTTAACAAAAAAGTAATAAACAAAACTGCCAGAACGATTGCAGGCCTGTTCATCTCTATCAAATGAAATTACGAGTTAAACGAATTTAAACTTAATATGTTTGCAGACGAATTATTTTTATGCCGAATGTAATTTTTTATCTGACTGATGCGGCACGCGATCCTAATACACTTTTGACAACAGTATTGCTTCCATTCCTGATAATTTTCGTTATTTTGTGGGGTGTGTTAAACATCACAAAGATTTTCGGAACTGGTCCAGAGAGTAAGAAAATAAATATAATACTCGCGCTTGGAATAACAATATTTGCTGCTTTCACAGATGCATGGGGAATATTCGCAACACAACTAGCAGCTTTTACTGGTGTCTTTGTATACATAATGTTTTTTGTGGTTTTCATTATAGGCACAATTTTGTGGGCAATTGGTAGAACAAGAGGAATATACGAGGAGCATGGAACTTATTTTAAGTCATATAAGGATGTTGTAAAAATCGACAAAGAATTGGGTAAGCTTACAAAAAAATTTAATGAACTGAGAAGACAAGGTAAAGATGAGCAAGCTTCTCATGTTTATCAAACTATAGCAAAGTTAAAAGAAAGAAAAGATCAACTAATTTTTGAACAACAGCAAAGAAGATAGCACAATAAAAATTTTAAACGAATTTATATTAGAAGTCTAAATCATCAGAGTTTTTCCTTTTAATTAACTCTTGTCTGAATCTCCTTGCAACATTATGTTCTCCTATGTTATCATAAAATTTAGCTTCTTGCTTAAGATATTCTGTTGGAATATTCTTTGGATCTCTTAAACGTTCATGTGTAGTTTGTGGTCTTTTCCCAGTTCTTAAAAATTCTAGCTCATCCCAAATAGCAAGTTGACCATAACGTAAAGCTTCATTAGTTTCTTTTTGAAGCCTTTCTTTCCATAATTCTATGTTACCTGGGAACTTGCTAAGCGAAAGAGCAGCTACATAACTCTCCAATGCTTCAGTCCTTCTTCTACGATAATCTGCCATTTGTTTATTAGTTGCATTTAATCTAGGATGGCGTATGTTCATGTATCTAGAAATTGAAGGTATTGGATCGAAGTATGAGTCGTACATACTCTTCAATTGAATTTTAGAAAACTCAATCTTATATAAGATGTAGGATGCGCAAGAATTGTATACTTAAAGTTTTCTGGACACAAATTAATTGATAGATATGGCAGATCCTACGCCATTTGAAGTTGCGGTTAACAAGCTTTT
>CAYJUY010000055.1:430-4001 GCA_964373485.1 uncultured archaeon | reverse complement strand
TGTTTGTTATCGTCACGTTCCCCACGTTCCTCGCCTCTATCGCGGGGGCCGTGCTGCCCGTGACGTTCTGGATTATGGTGATGTTCCTGATTGTGACATTCGCTGAAGTGATGTTTATCGTCGGGGTGTTGTTCAGCGAGGCGAAGATGGTGGGGTTTGCTGATGCGTTAGTCGTCAAAGTCAATCCTGTTACATTGATAACAACAGACTCGTTGTACTGTCCACCGTCGTTTATATAAATAAAATCTCCGGCGGAAGCTCCATTTATCGCGCCTTGAATTGTTGTAGAAGTACAACCCGAAGCACAGACTGTACGGTTGGCAGCAGAGGCCACTGGTAAAAATGTTACAAAAATTGTTATTACAAATATTACAAACAAAATTGCAAAAATAATCAAAGGCTTCATCTCTTCCCCTCCCGCAGGTAGCAGATCTCCGCGGTGACCTCTGTGAAAGGCTTAAATGGAGAGAAAGCAAATGACGTATTATGAAAAGGCTTTCCAAGGTTGACAAAGAGTTTAGGAGGAAGACCGGTTTTAAAGACTCTGTGGAATTTGCTCGATACATCAGAGAAAGGATTGCGGCCAAAAGGTATAGAGATCTGTTTGAAAAGGAAACTACTCATAAGAAATCCTCCTGATGCTTTCTTTGTTGTTTAGGAAATCAGGCGTCCTAAGATTGTGTTTCGAATTTACTATCGCGTATATCGACCTCGCGATATCCGAGGTCATGCTTTTCCTGTTCAATGTGGCGATAAAGTTAACAGCATCTATGCTAGCTGCTGAAACTATTGTAAAGTCGTTCACAAGCTTTTTTGGCGAAATACGAAAACTTCTACATTCCTCTAAGTATTCGCCAGCTAATTTTTTGACCGAGGTGGTAGAACCGATTACAGGTTTTTTGAATTTCAAATAAAAGTTTTTCAAAAATTCGGCCCTCTCTTTTAACTTTTTCTTTCTTAAAAATTCCGCAACTTTTCCAATTTCTTCTTCAATCACTTCCGTGCTTCTTATTTCGAATTTGTCTGCAATATTTTCTAAAGCTTTCCTCAATTGTTCGTCTTGAACACATTCAATCCAAACTGATGTGTCAACCAGAATTTTTCTTTTCATTTCACTTCCTCCGTGAAAGACTTGAATCGCGACTTGCGTTTCAGACTAATTTGTGAATGTTGTTTCATTGACCTCACCGACTCTGATTGTATCACTGTCGCTTCCGCTTGAGCCCAGTCTGTAAGTGAAGACAAAAGTCGTCTTGTTTGTGGAGGAAACATTCCTCACGTTGATCGAAAGGAAATCAGAAGAGCCGGACAAAGTGTAGAAAACATCGTACTCGTGATTCGTCAGATTCGATCGCAAGTGCGCTCTTACTTCTGCTCGCTGCAACGATATTCCTTCCTCGACCAATTCGCTGTAGCCCAGGCCCCAGCTCGAGTTCCTGTAGCCTTCGATGATTACAGAAGTGTCGGTCGGGACGAGCGTAGTGCTGCTGTCCTTCAGCCTCATCGTTCTAACTATGCTGCTCGTGTTTACTCCGTCGAAGCTTGTCCTATTGCCGTTCCTGTCGAATACGACTTCAAGAATCTCGTTCTCGATTTTCAGATGAGTCGTGTTCTGGCTTGCCGAAGCTGTTCCCGCAATAATCGTCACAAGATTTCCTTCCTTCATGAAAGTCCCCTTCCGCAAAATGTCCGACTTGAGATCCAAATCGTATTCAAAACTTTCGGACTCTTCGTTTGTTCTGTAAACTCCGGCACTCGAGCTTATCAGAGCCGACTTCACAATTCCAAAGCCTTCAGACGCAACCTCTCTGATCAAGTTGTCTATTATGCCCATGTTTGTTTGTGCTGCGTTTATGTAGGATGCGTCGTTAAATTTGTCGATGAGCGGCAAGGCAACTGTCAGCACGATTGTGATGCTCACTACGCTGACAAGTATAACGAGAACCATCGCGATAACTGGAGAAATTCCTTTTTGCATTGTTATTATTTTGTGAAAGGTTTGGTTTATTTCTTTCTTACTACCACCATGGGTGGTTCTAAATCTAAATATACCCATTTCAGGCTTTATTTTCACATGAAATTGAGCAGGTTCCAAAAGCTTCCCGTTCATTTTATCGACACCTCAGTCGTTCTTGGAGCGTTTTCGGAAGAGGAAGAGTTTTATGAAGATTGCAAATCTTACCTTAACAGGGTTGGTTACAAATTTCGTGGAGTTTTTCCGACATCAGTGGTCGGCGAAATTTTTATGATCGTATTGGAGAGGAAAGATTTCCTGAACAGAAGATTATTTTTCGATTTCTTTGACCGCACGATTTTTAGAAGGAAGATAGATTTCGCGCCTACAAGTTTCGAAGCAGTCGAAACAATTAAAGACATTCAGACTACCGATTACAACGCAGATCCACTTGACGCAGAGCATCTGGCGCTCGCAATTTCGAGGAATGCAAATGCTTTCGTAACTTTGGATAACGATTTAATTAATAATGAAATTTTAAAAAGCAAGTTTGGAATTAGTATTAAGCACCCTAAACAGATCTAGCCCCAAGTTCGTTCTTTTTGAACCTGAGTCCCGCCTTCCAAGCCCTCTGCCAAACTCTTTCCAATTCCGGGTCGCTAAACTTAACTTTCTTTTTCTTGTTCATGAAAACCAATTAACTGGCCCGCTATTTATAGATTTGCGACCACCCATGATGGTTGTAGTCTGGTTGCCAAATCAGTTGACGTCGACCGTCTCGAAAAACTTGTCGCGTATCGTGCCCCTCTCGCTCGCCATCCTCAAATCGAAATAGCCAACGAATTTGCTTTTGCCAATTTCTGCAGGGATTGTAACATTAGCAACGATTTTTTCAGTCGAGGTCTCGTAGAAAATCCAGAGCGACAGATTCCGGCTTGACGCTAGATTGAGCGTGAAGTTTGCTGTCCTGGTCTCGCCAGATGGTATGTTGGAAAAGTTTTGCGGCAGATTGTAGTTCGTGCTGAGATTGAATATTGCGCGGATTAGCTCGACCTCGAAGAAGTTGAAGACCGTCACGTTCAGCCGCGTGTCTGTGGAAGCGGTGAGGTTGTTGTATTCAGAGCTTACTGCTGCACCATCAAATTGCACAGTTCTTTCAGACAGTTTGTTTTCGACGAAATCTATGAAAGAATTTGTAGTGTTTGTCATGTTGCGCGAATAGTTTACTGCGTTGAAAGAGGCTTTTGGAATTTCGTTTCTGATGTTGCTGAACTCAATTTTCTCGAGTCCTGTCTCGAGGAATTTTTTCTTCTCCAGAACATCTGATATATCGATGCTGGTCTTGATTAATATCAGCACTACGACTACAATGATCGAGCCGATGATGAACATTTGTCCCTTCGTTTCGCTTGAAATATTCTGGCTACTCATTTGACCACATGTACAATGTTATTTCTCGCGCCGTCGAATTGTTCGCATCGCCGGATATCAGATATTGCACGCTCGTGCTTTTTTCTGCGTTGATTGTCGGCGCTGTGCAGCTGGTGCCGCAGATCCGCAAGATGTAATTTACAATCGGGGGGATGTGGCTGCTAATTCTGCTCTCCAACAATGCAG
>CAYJUY010000055.1:0-420 GCA_964373485.1 uncultured archaeon | reverse complement strand
CGCGTCATATCTCTGCTGGTTCGAGTAGTCGAGCGTTTGAAGTGCATTAAGTCCAGCAGTCCTCCAGGAAATCGTCTCGAAATCTGGAAGAGGCTCTTCTCCCGTGTAAAGCGTGGCGAAAGCGAGCATCACCATCACCAGACCGATGACGGCTTCAAAAGTTTTCAGTATTCCCTTCACGGCCTCTCGACCTCCAACTTAAATCTTGTGTTGCTCCCAAGCGTCTCGAGTACCTGGCTGTATGTCAGGTTTCTCAGCGCCCTCACTTTCGAAGGCGAGACCATCTTCAAAGTTTCGGCAGGATAGATTGTCGCGCTGTAGTTCGAGACGTTCGTTATGCCGCCAGGATAAATCGGAAAGGCTATAGTTCCGTAGTTCGTGAGGTTTATGTCTCTCTCAGGCGAGAAGTAGACGAAGAAA
>CAYJUY010000054.1:906-4038 GCA_964373485.1 uncultured archaeon | reverse complement strand
TGTGCGGTGAAACCTACTGTGTGTACAATAAGTATTCTTAAATTGACAAATTAATGATATGGTAAACGTACGCAAGGCCGACGGGACTTTGCAGCCTTTCGACCGCAAGAAAATTCTGAAGACGTGCCGCAGGTTGAAACTTTCCGAGGAGGAGGCCGAAGAAGTCGTGAAGAAAGTCGAGGAAAACCTGTACGACGGAATAACGACGAAAGAAATTTTGGAAATGGTTTTCAAGTTCGGCGAGAAACACAAGTCACACCTCGGCAGCAGACTAAACCTCAGAGAGGCGCTCGCACTCATGAGACCGAAACCGGATTTCGAAAAGTTCGTCGCGCTCCTTCTCGAGCACGCCGGATACAAAACGGTCACGAACAAAATCCTGCAGGGAAAGTGCATAGACCACGAAATCGATGTGATCGCCACGAGAGGAAGCGAAACTCTGTACGTCGAAGTCAAGCATCACGCCCAGTTCCACACCTTCACCGGCCTGGACACTTTCCTGGAGGTCAATTCCTCGTTCCAGGACCTGGCAGAAGGCTACGCGCTGCGGAAGCACGAGCACGACTTCACGAAACCGATGGTCGTCCTGAACACGAAGATCTCGGAGCACGCGAGGAAGTACTCCGGCTGCAGGAAGATCGGCACTATGGCCTGGGGAATACCCGAAGACAGGGGAATCGACTATTATATAGACGAAAAACAGCTGCTCCCGCTTACGATCATCAAGAACGCCGATATGGCCGTCATCGGAAAGCTCGGCGACAGCGGAGTCTACACGCTCAGGCAGCTCGTGGAGGCGGACAAGAAAGACCTCGCGCACGAAACAAAGGTCAGGCCGCAGGTCCTCGAGGAACTCATCGAGAAAGCGAACCGGCTGCTAAGTTCCTAATCTGGAAACGTCTCCTATTTTTATGCTGATATTTCCCACCAACTTCCACCTGAATTCTTTTTCATCCTCATTTTCCGTTTCGCCAGCATCAAAATCTTTTTCTGAAAATTTCGGATTCAGGTAGAAAAGACCTGTGCTAGAAGCACCCAAGGAAATTAAAATCGACAGAGCAACAACAGAAATTGCAATCGCTATTATTTTCTTCCTCATCCGCACCACTCAGTACTTCGCGAACACGAAATACGTGCCGTTGTATGCAAGGCCGCAGAACGCGCCGTCGGAAAATATCTGCGTCGTGGTGCCGGTGTTGTAGATCTTGAAGCCGTACCTGTCGGAGCTCTGGTTGTAATACACGGCGGTCCTGCACGTGCTCGACGTTATGTTCTTGGGGAGCTCCAGCACCGTCTGCTGCGTAAGGCCCTTGCTGAATACGCCAGGATCGATGTTCTCCGGCACGAGCCACACCTCGCCCGGCACCCACGAGAAGTTCCCGAGCCTGAAAACTATCTGCCCGCTGACCATGCCGAAGCTCGTCGGCAGCACGTTGTTCCCTATGGTGCTCGCGCTCCCGTTCGAGACCTCGACCGTGATCGCGTATGCCGCGGGCGCGAAAATCAGAAGAAAAGTCGAAACGACCGCGGGAATTATTCTCGCTCTCATCGCAACTTCCTTGGAAGCGGGGGGTTAATATAATTTTAGGACCACCCATGGTGGTCGTACTTCGGCACTACGACCACCCACCGCAGTTCTAAATGCATATATACCGCCAAAATTGGAGTCTCTCTAAATCCCAAGGTCCGCAATCGAGATGAACGATTTAAGCAGCCAAGGCAAATTAGGTATTGGCGAGAGCATGAAGTTGAGCGTGAAAATCTGGAAAGAAGGAAAGTGGTATATTGCAAGAATTCCTGAACTTGGTGTGGTTACTCAGGGAAGGACTAAAGACGAAGTGAAAAAGAATTTGAAAGAGGCAGCAGAGCTTCAATTAAGCGTTATAACAGGTTACGCAATTAACTATTGATTGGTTTAACAAATGGTTAAAGTAAATGCTCCTTCTATTCTTAACCCCACAATCCATTCTCGCAGGGGAGCAAGACTTCTCCATTTAGATATGTAGCAAGTTTAAGCGAAATGAAATTTAATTGGGTAACATGAAAATCTACAGAGTAATTGTTCCGGATTCTGTAGAAATGAAAATGAAAGAGATGGGCTTCAATCAGCCCATCAGACTGGAGAATCTAAAGAGAAAACTAGAAACCAATCCATATGTTGGCAAGAGATTGGCGAAAGATCTTTTCGAGAAGAAATGGGGACCTTTCAGGATTTACTACATAATTGCGGAGAAGTTCATGGTGGTTCTGCTAGTAGACTACAGCAACAAAAAGAACCAACAAGCAGCGATAAACAACATACTGTACAATTGGGATGATATGGTAGAAGACGTGTTGAAAAAGTACGCCTAGGTTACTTGTGCTTCTTCAAATCCTGGATCACAGTCTCCAAGTTCTTAATCTTCCCTTTCCTTATATCGTTCAGGGACCTGTCTATGCTCCTCAGGAGATTCCTGTCGCTCTCCGTTAGTACGATGAACTTTACGTTTTCTTTCCTAGTTCTCATGTAATTCTATTGCATTTTTGGTATTAAAAATATGACAGTTTCCACTGGCTTTCCGCTATAGTCTAGAATCAGACGGAGCCGCCTCGCAGGGAGCAATCTTTTATGACCATGCATAAGAAAGCTTTTTATTCATATGTGGTCATAAGAAACTGGAAACCTCAGAAAAAGCTTGAAAGGGTGACCACAGGTCTTAAAGTTGTAGTCACCTCCCATTTTCGTTACCACAGATACATCCCCGCAGGTAGCACACTTTAAAATCAGGATACTAGTTCTTTTAACATTTTTAGTTTAATTGCTTCTTTTATTTCTCTAGCTATTCTTCTTCCAAAATCCATTCTACCATCAGATGAACCATACAAATAATTTGCTGTAGGCGTGATGCCTACATCGGGTGAACCCCCTATTCTAAGACTCGCATCGTATACTAGCCACTCCTCTTCTTTGTTGCCGACGCATTGTAAAGAAAAAGGTCCGATTAATCCAGGTGGGAATTCTTTTTTAGTAACCTCTACAAATTTTTCTCCATATTCATATACGCTTTCATATAAAGATTCCCTTAAACTAAGCGGTAAATGGGCTGCTTCTTCTCCATTTGGAAACTGGAGACGTGTATCAGTACCTGGTAA
>CAYJUY010000054.1:0-896 GCA_964373485.1 uncultured archaeon | reverse complement strand
AAATTATCTTCTAAAATTTTTCTTTCTTCTGCTGTCTTACCGCGTGACACAACTTCATTAAGTTTAGCTTCATATTCTTGAGGAGATTTCACTTTCGGGAAATTTCTTTCGAAGTCTCTTTCACCTAAAGCAACTGTAGCTTTTACTATGGCTGGTCTATCAATAGATTTGTACGAATCAAATTTTTGAGGTGTAGGAATTCCAGCAATCTTTAATAAATAATCTTGATTCTTTTCCAACTTCTCTGGACCAGTTCGTTCTTCTGCTTGCAATAATTCTGTATTACCGAATATAGGAATTCTGAATTTATTCTGAATCGTCTCATGGTGAAGAAAAACCTCTAAAGAGCGATGTGGGACAATTATAGTGTTTAATTCCTTCAACTTTTTTAGACATTCGTTTTCGCACATATCTTTCCAGCTATCTACGACGACGACTTCATCTACGCAACCGATACTGTAACCGCCACGTTGTCTTTTACGAAAATATTTTGTATAAATTTTTTCTCTTCCTTTCTTGGCAATGACTACGCTGCGAAAACCTTCATCTGTAGCACCACGAGCAATGTCAAGAGCTGAATGACTCCCTAGCGCACCTATTGACAAGCTATTCAAATCATACGAACTCAGAATTTCGTATACATCCTTCCGACTTATCATTGGTTATTATAATGAAACATTAAACTTTAATAAGTTTGGAATATGCTCCTACAACCTTTAACTCAAACCGCAATCTCGTAGGGAGCAAAAATTTTCATTTTTAGCTACAAAATTTCTAATAAATTTGGGGAAGAGAATGGCGCTAAGGAAGCACGCTGGCACACACCATAGAAGGAAACTCAGAATACGTCATTCCAAGTGACTTGTGAGTCGGGCGCGGGTTGGTCGCATACCCCT
>CAYJUY010000053.1:0-4059 GCA_964373485.1 uncultured archaeon | reverse complement strand
TCTGCCATTTGCATCACTAAACCTAAATTAACAGAGAGCATATATATACACTACTGTGGTAAACACAAGGTCCGCATACAGAAGATCGGCAGGCAGGGGAGCAGCGCGCTTGTCGACGTGAGGATCTGCTGAGGAAGGTTTAAACTTTTAGAAGATATGCTTATAATTCAGAAGAGCAAAAGATTTACAATGAAAATCGAAATAACAGAGCACGCAAGAGAAAGGATGGGAGAGTATAGTGTTACAGAAGGTTTGTTGAAGAATACAATAGAAAACCCAGATAGCATAGCAGAAGGTTATGGTGGGAGAAAAGTTTATCAAAAGAAATTGAATGGGTATATAGTAAGAGTTATAGTCGAGGAAAACAAAGGAATAAAAAGAGTGGTAACCGTATACAAAGCAAGGAGCGGAAGATATGGAATATAGATATGATCCAGAGACTGATACTCTGTTAATCAAGTTAAGCAAAGAAAAACCGGATTTTGGTGAGCAGAAAGAAAATATAATTACTCATTATAACAAGCGCGGCAAACCTATAGAGATAGAGATATTGGATGCGAGCAAAACTGCAGTTAAGATAATTGAGACGATATTTAAGGGCAGAACACCAGCGGCGACTACTGCATAGGTTTACTCCTGTCCAAAATATAGAATACTAACTAGCGGCGGCTAAACAAAAAGATCGGCAGGCAGCGGGCAACGCCTTGGTCGATGTGAGGGCGTGCTAGAGAAAGTTTAAATAAAGCCAACATTAACTTTGAAATATGGAATACACCATAGCACTTAAAAAACAGAAAGAAGGCGGATACACTTCTCAATGCCTAGAAGTGCCTGGAGCAATCAGTCAGGGAGAAACCAAAGAAGAAGCAGTCAGAAACGCTAAAGAAGCTCTTAAACTGGTATTGGAAGTTTTGAGGGAAGAAGCTGGAAAGACTGAAGCAGTAAAGGTACAAATAAGATGAAAGCAAGACTTCCAGTTGTTTCTGGATTAGAGACCATTAAGGCATTAATTCGTTTTGGTTTTGAAATTAAAAGAAGGAGCGGTAGCCATGTTATACTCGAGAAGGGCGTTATAGTTCTTTCAGTGCCCCTGCATAAAACCCTCAAGAAAGGTACCTTGCATGCTATACTAAAACAGGCCGGTTTGTCTGTAGATGAATTTCAGAATTTGCTCTGAATTAGTCTCAAGATTTGCACAGAGAAGGCGGAGAAAAATTTTTTGGTGAATGTGAAGGCATGCCGAATTGATTGATGCCAGTTGCAAGTCTCCCACAAGACTTATAAATATCATTTCTGTAGTATAATCCGAGAGAAAGGAGAAAAGAAAAAGTGAAGCGGTTTGTTTTGGCCGCGGATTTCTCTGAATTGGGGTTTGACAAATGCCGATAGGTGTTGACAAGGCCGTTGTAGGCAGGCTGGTTGTTTCTGGCCAAAAGTTCGAGATACTGGTCGATCCGAACAAGGCTCTTGATTTCAGGAAGGGTGCGAAAATGAATTTGCTGGATGTTTTGGCATATCCAGTAGTTTACAAAGATGCGAAGACGACTGAAGCGGTTGCTTCGGCAGATTTGCAGAAAGCATTCGGCACCACAGATCCTGTGAAAGCGGCGGAGAGAATAATAAAGGAAGGTGAGATACAGCTGACCACCGAGCAGAGGCGCACGATGGTGGAGCAGAGAAAATCGCAAATCGCAGCGATAATCGCGAAGAAGGGAATAAACCCGCAGACGAACACCCCGCACCCGCAGCAGAGAATTCTCAACGTGATGGAGCAAGTTGGGGTGATGATAGATCCTTTTGCAGACTCGGAATCGCAAATCGACAAGGTCTTGAAGGCAATCAAGGTTGTTCTTCCGATTAAATTCGAGAAAGTTTTGCTACAAATAAAAATTCCTGCGCAACATTCTGGAAAGGCGTTTCCTGTTTTGAAATCTTCTGGGAATTTGAAGAGCGAGCAGTGGCTCAACGATGGAAGCCTTCAGGCGAATGTGGAAATACTTGCGGGCGTCCAGGAGGAATTTTTCCAGAAACTTGCAAGCGCGACAAAAGGCGAATACGAATCGAAAATTTTGAAGAGGGAGGATGCATGAGCGAGACGGATGAAAAGGAGAAAAAAGAATTTAGAATAGTTCTGCCGGGAGAAGTTGTTGATGAATTAAGGGGGAAAAAAACCGGAGTAGGAGTTTACATCGATGGCGAAGTGGCGCGCTCGCAGGTCCTTGGCGTTCCGCGCGTTGGAATGTACGAAGTTTCCGTGATTCCCCTTGCCGGAAAATACATACCACAGTTCGGGGACAGAGTTGTGGGGATTGTTCGGGAAGTTGAAATCTCCGGCTGGCTGATCGACATCAACTCGCCGTACATGGGCTTCCTGCCAGTCTCGGAGGGGGTCGAGGAATTCGTTGATGCGCGAACCGACCTCACAAGATTTTTTGCGAAGGGCGACACAATATTCTGCAAAATTTCGCGCGTGACGAAATCAAAATCTGTGCAGTGCTCGATGCGCGACATGCTTGCGAGAAAATTTTACGGCGGAACTGTGATCAAAGTCACGCCGAGCAAAATTCCGAGGATAATTGGAAAAGCCGGCAGCATGATCAATCTTGTCAAGCAGAAAACGAAGACAGACATTTTCACGGGGCAGAACGGCTACATCTGGGTTCGCGGCGAGAACAAGGCTCTTGCAATCGAGGCGATACTCACTATAGACCGCGAGTCGCACACAAGCGGGCTCACGGAAAAAATCGAGAAAATGTTGGGGGGAGAGGCGAGTGGGACACAAGAGTGACATCAAGCTCATCGAAAACGGGAAGAGAACTGATGGGCGAGAGACTGAGCAGTTGCGTGAAATTTCGATGGAAGTAAATTTAATAAGTGCGGCGGACGGGTCCGCCAAAGTTAGTTTCGGCG
Organism: uncultured archaeon; assembly: GCA_964373485.1. Taxonomy (GTDB): domain Archaea; phylum Aenigmatarchaeota; class Aenigmatarchaeia; order CG10238-14; family SCSR01; genus JABABT01. The sequence goes on along the minus strand of CAYJUY010000053.1, from coordinate 1,149 downwards.
AGACGGTTGCCTTGGCTTCTGTTTACGGGCCGAGGGAATTGTTCCCGAGATTCATGCAAGAGTCTGACACAGGAATATTGAGGACAAGATACAACATGGCGCCCTTCTCTGTCGACGACAGGAAGTCGCCCGGTTCTGACAGGAGAAGTCAGGAAATTTCAAAAGTTATGAAACACGCGTTCGAGCCTGTTTTGTTTTTGCAGGATTTTCCGAAGGTGACGGTCGATGTCTTCGTCGAAGTAATTCAGGCGGACGGCTCGACGAGGGCGACTGGAATAAACGCCGCGTCAATTGCACTTGTGGCCGCGGGAATTCCGATGCGGAACATGGTAACCGCATGCTCTGTCGGAAAGGTTGACGGCACTCTGGTTGCAGATCTCAATGCAAAGGAAGATAATTTTGGAGAGGCTGACATGGGTTTTGCGATGGTCCCGGACACAGGCGAAGTGACACTGCTGCAGATGGATGGTGCGCTCACGAAAGAAGAAATATCCGCGCTCTTGAAAATGGCGGAATCTTCGTGCAGGAAAATTTTTGAAAAGCAGAAAGAAGCGCTGAAGGAATTTTACAGGAAGGTTGAATGAAATGCAAGAAAATTACGCGGCCGAACTCATTCAAAAAAATTTGAGAATTGACGAGAGGAATTTGCTGGATTACAGAAAAATCGAGCTAAAGACGAATTTAATAAGCAAGGCGGAAGGTTCTGCTTATGTCAGATTCGGAAACACGCAAGTGATTGTTGGCGTGAAGCTGAGTATTGGAACTCCGTTTCCAGATTCTCCGGGCGAGGGTGTGCTGATGGTTGGCGCGGAGTTCACGCCGCTCGCTTCACCAGAGTTTGAGGCGGGACCGCCGAGCCAAGATGCGATCGAACTCGCGAGAGTTGTCGACAGGGGAATAAGAGAGTCGCACTGCATCGAGTTGGAAAAACTAAAAATCAACGAGGAGAAAGTTTGGATTGTGAACGTTGACATACACATTGTTAACCATGACGGCGACCTGCTCGACGCGGCTGCCCTCGCTGCGATTGCTGCGCTCAAAAATGCGAAAATCCCGAAAATCAATCTCGAGAAAATGGAAGTAATCAGGAATGATTACGAAAAAGAATTGCCCGTGGTGCACACTCCTGTAAATGTGACTGTCTGCAAA
>CAYJUY010000052.1:1828-4129 GCA_964373485.1 uncultured archaeon | reverse complement strand
ACTTGGAGGCCGCCATATGGAACACCCTTCTCGATTTCTATGGAGAAGCCGGTGTGAGCAAGATGTCGATGTGGCTGGTGAAAAATTTATGGAACGCAGGCGAGCAGAGCGGCGTGATAAGATGCAACAGCAATTCTGTGCCGCAACTGATTGCCGGACTTGGTCTTATAACAAGACTCGGCGAGAGCAGGATAATAATTAAAATTTTGAGGGTTTCGGGAACAATTAAAGGCCTGAATAAATAATTTAAATAGGCAAAATCAATTGTTTACAAGGTGTTCTAATGGTCGATCAGATTCCGGAGTACATGGGCTATGACAGAACTATCGCGGTTTTCTCGCCTGATGGCCGTTTGTTCCAAGTCGAGTACGCAAAGGAAGCAGTGAAACGCGGTTCGACTTCACTTGGAATTGTTTTCAGGGACGGAGTTGTTCTAGCAAGCGTAAAACCAATCGGCTCGCTTATGGTGCCGTCATCTGCTGAAAAAATTTTCGCAATTGACGACCATATCGGCGCTGTAGCCGCTGGTCTTCTTGCTGACGCGAGGGTCCTTGTCAACCAGGCACGAGTCCGCTCGCAGATCCACAAAATAACTTACGAGGAGCCTGTCGACACATGGGCTGTGGCGCACATAATCGGTGACAGGATGCAAATTTCCACTTTGTATGCTGGTCTCAGGCCTTACGGGGTTTCGTTCTTGTTGGGGGGAGTTGACAAGACCGGAGTTCATCTCATCGAGTCCGATCCTTCTGGCATGCTCTACGAGTGGCAGTGCTATGCAATCGGTCGCGGCGCACAACTTGCAAACAAAATTTTTAAGCAGAAGTGGAGGTCCAACATGAACGAGAGAGACGCGATACTTCTAGCGATGGAAATTATGCAGAAGACCGAGAAGGAGAGAAAGGAAATCGACCTCGCTATTATTAAAAAAGATTCTAAATTTAGGAAATTAACCGATGAAGAAATTAGAAAAATTAAATAATTTTAATTTCTTATCTCATCAAGAATTATTTTGCTTGTTGTATTTCATATCTTGAATAGTTGGAAGCGGATTTTATATATTCGTGACATACCATTAGTGGTCATATGGAAACTTCTGAAAAAGCTAAGAGACTTTTTTCTGAAGGAAAAGTTGAAAAGGAAATCGTGACCAACAGAAGAATTCACTTCAAGGTTTTTGGGGAGACTGAAGAGCATTCGGTTGTTTTTGACAAGCAAAAAAATATTTGGTTTTGTGATTGCAGATTTTCAGTCCTAAAGAACAAGGAGTGTTCGCACATAATTGCTGCAAAGATGAAAGTTTGAAGGAATTTTTAGGGCAACAATCTTTTGGGATCTCTTGCAAACAAAGTTGCTTCTCTCACATTTTCCAAATCAAGAAGTTTTTCCGTGAATCTTTCAATTCCAATTGCAAAACCTCCGTGCGGAATCGCTCCATATTTGAACGGCTCCAAAAACCAAGCCAACTGCTTCGGGTCCATTTTCTTCTCGCGAATTTGCGAAACTATTTTTTCATATCTGTGTTCTCTTTGACCCCCAGAAGATTGTTCAAGACCTTTGAAAATGAGATCGACACTCCTCGCCCACTGCGGCTCCTCGTCCACCCTCATGACATAAAACGGTTTTGCAGCGAAAGGAAATCTGTTCACGAAAAAGAAATCATGCTTGTACTCTTCTTTGACATGCTTTGCTAGAGTGACTTCACCTTCTCTGTCGTAATCTTGGCCGAAAACAACTTTATGTCCGTGCTCCTCCAGAATTTTGTAAACATCTGGGAATCTCAATTCTGGAAATCCTCGCTTAGGAACTTGAATTTCTTTTTTCAAGAATGAAATTTCCTTTGTGCAATCTTCCGCTACTTTTTTAATTGTGTGAATAACCAACTCTTCCTCAAGCTTCATTACTTCTGTTTCGTCTTTGATGAACGACATCTCTACAGCGCAACTTCTGTACTCAGTAAGATGGCGAGTCGTAAAAGACAGTTCAGCTCTCCAACTCGGCCCCATATCATAGACTTTGTCAAAACCTGCGAGCATCAACAGTTGCCTGTGCAACTGCGGGTCCTGCCTCAGAAACGCCTCGCTTCCAAAATAATCAACTTTGAAGACTTCTGCACCACTCTCTGATGCGCCGCCCATCAGGCAAGGCGTATTCACGTTTACAAATCCGCGTCCGCGCAAAAACTCGTGCATAGCTTCCATGATTTTTGCTTGTATCTTAAATATCGCCAAATTTTCTGGTTTTCTCAAATCTAACACGCGCGAGTCCATTCTCGTGTCGAAATTTGCAGGAGTTACTTCT
>CAYJUY010000052.1:0-1818 GCA_964373485.1 uncultured archaeon | reverse complement strand
CAACGGCACTGCTGACTTCGAAACAATTTCTATTTCGGAAGGAAGCACTTCAAAACCAATCTTCGCTACTTTGCTTCTTACAACTTTTCCCTTCACAGAAATTGCATCTTCTTGGTGCAACTTAGAAAATATTTCTATGATTTTCTTGTCGACTTTTTCTTTGACCGCAGTGACTTGCGCAATGCCGCCTGAGTCGCGCAACAAAACAAAATTTATTCCGCCAAGGATCCTGACATCATGAACCCAACCAGACAAAACTACCTCCTTGTCGATCATTTTTTCAAGTTCATCCGTATATTGTGTTCTCGTGAGCAACCAATCACCCTATGTTGAAAATGAATATCCAAGAAACTAACCAGACCAACAAAAAACTAACTATGCTGTTCATAACCACCCACTTCATTTTCTTCGTGCTTTCTATCTTGCTCATTACGAACAACATGGCAACATATCCGACAATCGGTATTACAAATGCCAGAACCAATATGCCGACGAAAGACGAGAACGCACCCATTGCCACACCAAAAACCGAAAAAATTATCCCCGACTTTTGCTCCGGTTTCATGCCGCTTCCTCCTTACACTTTTCTTTTCTCACAAAAAAATCTTTTACTTTCCTCTGCCAATTTTTCTCCATTAAAAATTGTGTCGTTACCCAAGATCTTCTTACAAAAGTTGGAAGTTCCTTTTTCTGTCTCGTCAGACCATCAACAAATTCAATTGTTCGCTTGTCATGGGGATAGCCAACTCCAAAATCCAATCCGACTCTTTTCTTTATTTCTTCAATTGCCTTATCGCGTTCAACCTTCGCAATTATGCTTGCCGCTGAAACAACTGGGACTGATTCGTCTAAATAATTTTTCACGATTAAATCCGCGTCCTTATTTTTGAGGTAGCTCATCACGATTTGCTGGAATCTTTTTGGATTTTGGGACAGAGCGTCTATGAAAATTGTTGTTTTCCCATCGTTCATTGTTTCACCCATCGAGATTATTTGCGCCATCTTCATCGCCTCTATTTTGTCAAGATTTGTTCCTGCCGCTCTGTAGTCGTCAATCGTGCAAGGCTGAATCCTCAAAACAATTATGTTCGCAGCAATCCTTTCAATTTTCTTTGCAAGCTCTTCCCTCTTTTTTGCAGAAAGAACTTTAGAGTCCTTACAGCCGATAAGTCTCAATTTTTCTTCATCTTCTTTCCTAACAGTTACACCTGCAAGAACAAGTGGCCCAATGACGGCCCCTCTCCCAGCTTCGTCAATGCCGGTTATTAACATGACAACAAAATCTCCTTAGCCTTACCTAAATTAAGTTTCTTAATTCTTTAAGCCTTTGGTAAACATTAACTTGTCTGATGATTGATCTCGAGAAAATAAGAAGGCGTATGCTAAAAGGAAAATCTATTGAAGAAGCTTTAGAAAAATTTGACTGGAAAGAATTCGAGCAGACGGTTGGAGAAATTTTCATGCAGAACGATTTCAAAGTAAGGAGCAATTTCAGATTCAAAACGAAGAGAAGATACGAGGCGGATCTTATTGCGACGAGAGGCAATGTAATTTTTTGCGTTGATTGCAAAAAATGGTCGGAGGGACGTGAAAAAAGCTGGAGCCTAGCCAAAGCGGCAAAGGAGCAGGAAGAACGCACGAATGAATTGAGAAAATTCTTTCGAGCGAATCCGATAGCGAGAGGGATTATGAAAATTCCAGATGGAAGTTTTGTGCCGCTGATCGCAACACTCCACCTAGAAAAAATTCTGAGGGAATGAAAAACTTTCGTAGTGCCAGTCAAGAAGTTGAACACCTTCATTCTCGAGCACGAGACAA
>CAYJUY010000051.1:0-4200 GCA_964373485.1 uncultured archaeon | reverse complement strand
GAAGAATTGAAGAAAGATACGCCGCCGGAAAATTTGCCGCTTAGATTTTTTGGAGTTTCGCCGGAAGGTTTCTTGTCTCCAGAAAAACAGATGGCGATGGTGAAGGAGCATTACTGGGACCCGTTGAAGGGTTTGCTCGCTGTTCCGGAAGAGGAGTATACATTCTTCAGCAAAGCCGCGATTGAGAAAGGTAAGAAGCCGGAAGAGTTCAAGAAAGAAGAGCTGCGCTGATTTTTGTAAATCGTTTTTAAATGCTTAAAAGCAGAAAGTTTCAAGTGATATTTATGCCTTTGGAAAAACTCGAGGAAGAGCTCGAGGACACGCATCTTGCAAAAAACAGCAGAAAAAAGAAGAAGGCGGTATGACGAAAGAGGAGGCTATGGAAAGGGTCGTGAAGTTTGCAAACGAGGCGCGCAAGCAGTACGGCGACCTCATTAAATCAGTTCTGATTTTTGGCTCGATTGTGAGAGGCGATGCGGTGAAGACAAGCGATGCGGATGTGTGGGTGATTCTCGACGATACTGCAACAAAAGGTTCTGAGGATTTGGAAAAGGTCCAATCACATTTGTACCTGATAGCTCACGAACTGAAGGATGTGCACGTGCAGACGACTCCGCTGACCGAATTCTGGCACTGGATCAAGAGCGGCTCGCCTGAGCTTGTGAATTTTCTGAGATACGGCCTCGCGATATACGACAGCGGATTTATCAAGCCGGTGCAGAGGATGCTGAACATGGGACTTCTTCCACCCAGCGAGGAGACCATTTCCATTCGTGCGAGAGCTGCAGAGGTCCGACATAGAAAAGTCAGATTGGACATGAAATCCGCGATTTTTGATTTGCGATATTGCGCGAGCGACATAATCCAGGCAGCTGTGATGCATCACTACAAAGCCCAGCCAGACTTCAAAGACATTCCGAAGTTTTTGGAAAAATTTGTGAAAGAGAAAAAATTGGAGAAGGTCTGGGTAAAGAAATTTGAGGAGATGAACAAATTGTGGAAGGATATAGATCATAAAGTTGTGAAGAATGTTGATGCCGAATATATTGAGAAGGCATTGAAGTTGTCGCGCGAAATCATAGACAGGTTTAAGAAGCTCATTCCGAAAGAAGTTCTTGGAGAAGAATTGCCGGAGGAAGATTAGAATGAAGAAGAATCCTGACAAGAAGAAAGAATCTATCGAGCCACAGACGCGGGGGCAGCGAGCTGAGATAGCTCAGGCATTCGCGAAGGAAGTTCTGAAGAAATATGGGAGATATGTGAAGGCTGTCGTCATGATGGGCTCGGTCGCGCGGGAAGAGTTCAAGCCGCTCAGCGACATAGATGTCTTCGTTGTTATCGACGACACCTCGATGAACATGACGCAGGAAATGCGCGAGAAGATTGACGAGGAGCTGGAAGCGATTGCAGAAAAAATTCCTGGCGCAGTTGTAACCACAAAAGCTCCCGACGGCAAACAGGAAAAAACAAATCTGCTATCTGTGCAGCCGACTTACACGCTAACAGAATTTTGGGATTACGCGAGAGTCGCGCATCCGATAATCTACAACTTCATCAAAGAAGGAGTGCCGATATACGACACAGGATTTTTTGAACCGATAAAGAAATTGCTCGAGATGGGCAGGATACCTTCGACGCGGGAAGCGATTGAGAATTACATGGAGGGCGCGCCGAAAAAAATCATGCGGGCAAAGACTGTGAAACTTTTGATGCTGGCCGAGGACGCGTATTATGCGATGCTAAATACCGCGCAGGCTGTGCTGATGTTCATGGGAATCGAGCCACCTGTGCCGAACAAGGCATACGAGGAAGTAAAAAGATACTTGGTCGAGCCTGGTATACTCGAGCCAGAGTATGCAGAGTGGTTGCGCGAAATAATCGACATCAGGAAAAAAATCGAGCACAAGGAGCTAATGGATGTTTCAGGTTCTTTTGTCGACGAATGGCTAGAGAAGGCGGAAAAATTCACAGACAAAATGTTCAGCCTGCTTAACGCGCTTGAAATGAGGAAGAAGGAAAAGGTTTTGGAAAGAACGCACGAAGTTTTGCAGAAGGCCGCTATAACTGCGTTGAAGACTTTGCACAAGCTGCCGGAGGATGCTGAGAATGATACCGTGTTGAAAAAAATCAACATGCCTTTGCGGGACGCGTTTAAGCAAAAGTTCATAGACACGAAGAGGGTAGATCCGTATTATTGGAACGTCTGGAATAGAATTGAAGAAATGAAGAAGATGGTTGACGACAAGAAGCTCGACAAGATTTCTGAGAAAGAAGTGAATGACATGCGCGAGTATGTGAGAAAATTGATACACGAGCTCGCGAAGAATCTTAAGACAAAGGAAAGCGAGTAAAATTTTCTTTATGAGTCTCAAGATATTTGCTATTGGCTGCCTTCACGGTGAATTGAAGAAGAAAATTTTAGACTTCATTAATTCGGAGAATCCGGATTTTATTCTGATATCTGGAGATTTTTCTGGCGGAGATTTCGCTGACAAACTGAGAAAATATGAGAAGTATCTTGTCGACAACTTTGGACCTATACCAGAATTTTGGCCGTTGAAGCTGCAAATAGACTCCGAAAAAAACTTCCGAAAATGGGCCAAGATATCCGCTCAAAATACTGCAAAAATTTTTCAGGAGCTGAAGAAAATCAAGATTCCGATTTTCTATGTTCATGGGAACTGGGATTCGGTTGCAATGGAAATGAAAGGTCTGTTAGTGGAAGGTTCTGGAGAATTCTTCATTGACAAGGAGTCAAGTGGAAAAATGCATTTCATACACAACAAAATTGTCAGGATAAAAGAATTCAACATAATTGGTTTTGGCGGATATAGAGGAACTTCTACGAAAGAGTATTTGTACAAAGATGTGCCAGCGCCGCATCTAGATTTGAGATACATATTGCAAATTAAGAATAAACTCAAGCAACAATTGGAAAAACTTTTTATGAGAGTCAAGGACAAAAGGAAAACTATACTTCTGACGCACGATCCGCCTTACAAAGTGCTTGATTATCTTACGCCAGCAAGGAAAAACTATGGTGAAAAAATCACACGTGAAGTGATTGTGAAACACTCTCCATTGCTATGCGTTTGCTCACATTTTCACGAGCATCAAGGCGTTTCAAAATTAAAAAATACAAAAGTTGTGAATAGCGGATACGGAAAGGAAGGTCGATGCGCATTAATCGAAATTGATAATGATGATGTGAAAATAAAATTGCTTAAACTATAGACTTATTCTCCGTAAAAAATTCCTCGAAAGACATATGTCGCTCCTTTCTGTGCAATATAGAGCAAGAAAACTATCGTCAAAATATTATTTGGAAAAACCGATAGCGACAAAAGCAGAAAATAGAAACCTGCCGCAGCGTCTATCGCACTAATTGGACTATTTTTCATGAACGCAGAAATTATTCCCTTTGCAATTAAATAAATTGAAAGTGCAATGCTGAAAGCTAATGAAAAAATGTTAAGATAGAAATGTATAGCAAAAACAATCAGAATTAAAATATAAATTGCTCCAAAAATTAATTTCATAAATAACTAGATAGTTTAAGAATATTTAATAACAACTTAATTAACTGATGTTACAAAAGAATTTTCACGCTTTCTAAACCATATTTTATTTTTGCCGAACCGAATTTCCCAACTTCCGGATTGATTTGTGTAATCGAGGTTTTATACAATCAATCTCCATCAGAAATTATGAAAGTTTTTACGATTGGTCATAGCACGAGAGATTTTGAAGATTTTGTAAAAGTTTTGAAACATTACAATATACAAATTCTTGTGGATGTTAGAAGATTTCCAGGCAGCAAAAAATTCCCACAATTCAATCAAGAAAATTTGCAAAACAAGTTGCCGAAAAATAGAATCGAATATTTGCATTTTCCAGAATTAGGTGGATTTAGAAAAGAAGGATATCAGAATTTTTCTAAATCGAAAGGATTTTCTGATGCTATAGAAAAACTTTTACATATTGTAAATGGAAAAATTGCTGCAATATGTTGCGCGGAAATTCTTTTCTTCCGTTGCCACCGAAGGTACGTTGCAGAAGCTTTGGTAGATCTCGGTCATGAAGTTTTTCACATTTATGATGAAAAAAAGTTTCAAGAGCATAAATTGCGTGACAAATATATTGAGGAAAAGATGAAGGTAAAGATTTTTTGTGACAAAAACTAAGATTATCTAAGTGCTC
>CAYJUY010000050.1:0-4251 GCA_964373485.1 uncultured archaeon | reverse complement strand
TTGCTATGTAAATATTTTCTGCATAAGCGACGTAGATTTGCATTGTGCCACAAGAGCTACTTCACTGCGCACTTCTTGGTGTCCATGCCGCTCTCTCTCATCAGCTCGAGGACTTTCTTTATCCCGTCTGTGACATCTTTGTCCGTGTGCACAATCGGGAGGTCGTTGTCGTTTACGAACTTCACCAGAAAATATATGGGCACGCCTGCGTCCTCGGCCGTCTTCTCGAATGTTATGTCGTTCAGGTAGTATTTGTAAAGGGCGACCAGTGCCCTCTCCTTGAACTCCTGTGGGATGTCGCTTTCAGCTCTCTGCATATCCGCTCCCTCTTATAACAATTAGATTCCTATAGTTATACATATTCTTATTCCTTCCGGCCCAGTATGTCCTTTATCCTTTGGGTCCTGTAGTGTCCCTTTTCATACAGCCTCTTGGCGAACTCCCTGGGGTTCATTATGCCCCTTCTAGCTGCCTCGAATCCGACATCGACTAGATCGAGCACATTCACATCAAGTTCTCTAAGTTTTCTCTGCGCCCTTATGTCAGCGACTATAACTAGATCGAAACCTCCTCTCTTGAAGAGTACGGCGGCTTCAGATTCGCCAGAACCTATGTTGTTGCGCACGGATATTTTCTGGGCCTCGACTATCTCCTTCGCAGTCAGCTCCTCGATTTCAATCACATTAAAAGACTTAATCAGATCGACCTCGGGCGCCTTGTAGCCCAACTCTAACGGCTTCTGTATTTCGTTCATTATGAGTTTCGTCAGAGTGACTTTCTTATACATCTTTTTTAAGACCCCTAATATGTCGGCCTTCGCGACGAATATGAGAGGCGAAGCGTCGATGATTACTTTTTTCATAATTGGATTGGCATACACTCGCTATTTAAAAGTTTCCATGAAAAATTTTCTGCAAAAGCGAGGTATATTTGCAAATAGAACTCCGGTTGGTGGCTCTAAAAGTATATATTCCGGATTGCTGAAGTGTTGATTATGGGCGGATTCAAAATTGGAAATGTGAAACTTACGGGAAGGACCGTAAGAAGAAGATTAAATGGGCACCTAGTTAAAATATTGGAGCCGACAAGAAGGATTTCCTACGAAGAAGCCAACAGGCTGGCAAGGGAACTCGTGGAGAAATGGGAAAAGGAAAGGCTGGGGAAGCAGTCACGAAAGCGTTCGAAATAACTTTCTAATGCTGATCACATTGGGGTAAGCCGGCTTGACCTTGCCGATTTTGTCGTCTTTCGTCACGAAAGTCAGGCCTTGGTTTTTCGCAATTTGTATGTGCACGGCATCGTTATGGTCGCCGCACAAATCTGCAAAATATATAATCTCTTTTGTCAATTTGGATTCTTCAATTATTTTGAGATTGATGGCTTCCTTCAATAAAATAAATAGCCACGCTATTTTGTCTGCAGACAAATTTCTATCGGGGTAATCGTCCTTCAGGTTGACCAGCAGCTCCGCTATTGTGTACATGGAAATGAATTTCTCGGCATTCTCAAGTTTCTCCGTCAGAAATTCCACAATCTTAGACTCGGGTTTTTTCCTGTTCAGCTGGTTCTCGAACCAGCCATAAAGCTGGTTTGTATCAAGATAGATCCTTTGAGGAAACATAATGAACTTCTTGGCAGAACCGGGCATATCTGCTTTTAGAACTCCGGTGGGTGGTTGTATCTCACGTTTTGACTGGAATGAGTATGAAATCCTTTTCCATTTTCGGCATCTTCTTCTTGCCTATGCGGATAAATTCCAAGAAGCCGTAGAATTGCAAAATCTTTAGATCTCTGGAGACCGCATCCAGCCTCCTGCCAACTAACCTTGCCAGGTCTTTCACGCTTTTTGGTTCCTTGTTTCGTATAGTCCTTACTAGTTTTAACCGTTCTGGAGTTAGAACGTGATTCTTCTCTTCATCGGACAAGGAAATAATTACGAGCTTGTCTGGAGCTGTCTCTGGATGTTTTATGGCTTCCTCCACCATTTTGCCAAATAGCTTAAGTGTTTTTTCGTGCATTTTCCCACCTTTTGACATATTCTTCCCAGTTTTTTCTTAAATCCTCGTACTGTTCGCGAAAAACGATATCGAGCGGGGTGTTTTCATATTTACTTTCCTTAATTGTTTTGGTCGTCTCCCAAAACTCATGTTTATGTAAGTAACCGTGCGCAGTGTCCCAACGTACGATATCATGTTTTTCGCCCTCGGCCTCTACAGACAAGTTCAAACTGAACCCAATTACTCGTCCTAAATCTATAATCAGCACCACGTCTATTCTTGCATGGTTGAACGTTATGAACCATTTCTTTTTTCTTATCATTTTTTTCATCCATCTCTATCAATTGACATTTAAAGTCAACTAAACATAAATACTTTTCCATTGATTAGATTGAAAAACGGAGTTAATATGAATTTAGAACTGCGGTAGGTGGTTCTAAAACTAGATATAGCGGGAACTTAGACATTAAATCTTGGAGAGCGAAATAATGTTTATGGAAGATATTCGCGGGTTCCAATCTGTCCAGCGCATGATCGGCGAGCTTAAGTTGCTGACACGGAGTCAAAACACAGAGGACACATACCTGAAAGGTCTGTCGAAATTTTTCTTGCATGTCGACACGAAAAATCCTGACGAGTTCCTTGAAAAAATAAAATCCGGTTCCTTGGACGCGAACGAGTTGTATCGTAATTTTGTAGTGAATCTCGCGTCATCTGAACTTGCTCCGAAGTCTGTTGCTGCTTGGTCTGCTGCATTGAAAAAATTTTTCTCCGCGAATGGGGTGGAAATCACGAGAAAGGTTTCAATAAAAATTTACAATATTCATGAAGATACTTTGCCATCGAGAGAAGAATTGCGAAGAGTTTTGGAAATTAGCAATCTGAAAGCAAAAGTTTGCATTCTTCTTATGGCCTCATCTGGGTTGCGAATCGGCGAATTGCACCAGTTGAAAATCGGCGACATAAACCTTGAGAAAAATCCCGCAATAATCCGCATCAAAGCAGCTGGCGCAAAAGAGCGAAAGGGGAGAATAACTTTCATTTCAGACGAAGCAAGAAAAGTTTTGGAAGAATATCTTGCAACCAGAAAACAAATTGATCCAAATTCTTCGCTTATAGTGACTCGTAAGGAGAAAGCAATGAGCTACCAAAATCTCCAGTTCATTCTCAATAATGTTTTAAGAAAAGTTTCGGAAAAGGACAGAAAAAGGTTCAAGCTGCATCCGCATTCGCTTCGCAAATGGTTCAAGACACAAATGATTGCTGCAGGTGTGCCAGGGCCGATTGTTGACAGGCTAACTGGGCATGCCAGATATCTGGCGCAGGAGTACGAGCTTTACACAGAAGAACAGTTGCGCGAGTGGTACTCGAAAGGTGTAAAGAATTTGCAAATATCGTGAACAGTAGATTATTTTGCTGCATCGGCACACTCTTGAGAACAGTAGAACTTGCCCTTGATTTTCAATTTGGAAAAAGGAACCTGTTTGCCGCACCAATTGCAATTCTTCACAATTGAGATTTGTTCTGAACGCTTAAATTAAATGCAGCTGATTTTTACTTTGACAAAATACTAGCCAATTCCTGCGCCTTGTCGGTTTTCTCCCAAGTGAAATCTGGGTCGTCCCTGCCAAAATGGCCGTAGCATGCGGTCTTTCTGTAAATCGGTCTCAATAAATTCAGATGCTCGATGATCGCTCTTGGTCGCAGGTCGAAATTTTTCTTCACCGCCTCGAGAATTTTTTCATCGGAAACTTTCCCTGTGCCAAAAGTGTTTATCATTAGAGAAGTCGGTTGGGCAACGCCAATCGCATACGATATTTGCACTTCGCATTTGTCTGCAAGACCAGCGGCTACAATATTTTTTGCGATGTAACGAGCCATGTAGGATGCCGACCTGTCGACTTTTGAAGGATCCTTTCCAGAAAACGCGCCACCGCCATGACTGCCAACACCACCGTAAGTGTCAACGATTATTTTCCTCCCGGTCAGACCCGTGTCTCCGGGCGGACCACCGATGACAAATCTGCCTGTCGGGTTAATGTGGAAATTTGTTTTTTCGTCTACCCATTTCCCGCAGACCGGCTTGATGATTTTTTCTATCACAGTTTTTCTTATCGTATCTGTATTGACATCTGGATTGTGTTGCGTTGATACGACTACAGTGTCCACCCTATTGGGTTTTCCTTCAAGATACTCAACTGTAACTTGCGATTTTCCATCGGGACGAAGATAGGGGAGCAATCCATTTTTTCTT
>CAYJUY010000049.1:0-4318 GCA_964373485.1 uncultured archaeon | reverse complement strand
AGCTGTGTTAGATGATGTGTTTCCGCCGCGCCCAAGCCGAGAAACCTAAACAATATTCGGAGAAAAAGGATTGGGCTGGAATGCAGATTGCAAAAGCCGCCTCAGAAGCTATTGCACATTACAGAGTTGCCCGGGGATATATGGAACTATCTCGATTAAAACAGTCACAATTTTTCAAGGATTTCAAAAGTTCTTTAAATAGAGAAAAGGACAATGAGGGAAGCCGTTAGATCTTAACGACTAAAACGCGATGGATTGCAAACAAATTGCATGCATCTAATTTTCATCCAAGAGATTTTTCAGTGATATTTTCAATTCTTCAATAATTGTCTGCAGAGGTGGGAGTGGCTCTCTGCTTAATCTCGTTAGCCCGGTTTGCATGTAAGGCTCAAGTGTCTTAACTATACCGGTGGGAAAGAATTGGTCAACGCCACTAAACTGAACTTCTTTGCTGCTGCATTTTTGCAGGAATAGATCCTTGACCTTCTTGTTGTCGAACTTGCGCACTTTCAACAGCCTCCACACGTCGTAATAGTCTCTGATTCTCGTGCGCTGTATTATTGAGCGCATCTTTTCTGCCAAAATATCTTCCAGCGAGTATACACGTACCTTGAATTCTGGATAATCAAAAATACGAGGGACTGTTCCAATTTTGACTTTGCCAATTATGCCCTCACTTGAAATTTCGATCTTGGCTGTGTCTTTTCCAAGCGGACCTGCGTACTGGAACCTGGTCTGGAGGTAACCTACGTTGGTATGGGGCCTGTCCTTTAAAACAACAGTCATGTTGTTTTCCTTCTGAATTATTTTTGGTACTTCGCTCTCAAGCGCATTCATTATGGATTCGAAATCTGTTTCCGCATCTGCAACGGTAAAGTCCAAATCTTCCGAGAGTCTCCAGTCTTCCGGAAAGTAAATTTTGGAAAGCGCCGTGCCTCCCTTGAATACCAGCTTGCCTGCAACCGAGCTTTTTGATATTCCAAACAAGAGCCATCCCAAAGCATAGTCCTTGCCAAGGGATGACGGATTGAGCTTTTGTTTTCCAGCCAATCTCATTAGCTCATCTCTGCTGATCATGTCTAGTACCCCATCCAGCTTGTCAGGTCCTTTTTTGTCCTGTTTATGATCAGACCGTATTTCTTCGAATATTCTAGAATCTTCTTTGGTCCTGTCGGATCGAGCCACATGAACCCTTTTGGATTTGACCTTGCTATTTTGTCCGCTACGCCGTTTTTAATTTCAAGCATGTCAAGTGCGTATCCGAATCTGCGCGTGACAACCTGTACGCCCATCTTCCTGGAATAGCCCAAAGTCTTTTCAAAATCAAGCTCGTCCTGCCCTTCCCATATCCCTTTAATTACTTCATCAATGCCGCCGCAGTGCTGCGGGTACAGCAGGCAGTCGACAACCGTCTTTTCCCTGGAGGATACGTTGAATTTTCCTCCCTCGATTTTTTCTTCCACTGCCCCAAAGAACTTCTTTTTTGAAAGCGTGATGAACTCGAAAGTCATTGGTCCGTAGGTAAGCTCCTTTTTCTTTCTTTTGGTTGTCACAACAAATGTTACGCCAGGCACCTGTTCTGTCATGCCCCAGTAGTTGAGTGCAGACCAAAAGCCGATATAGTATGGTGCTGCCAGTTCTGATGCGATAAGAAAAGGCGTCTCTGCCCATGCCCCTTCCACCCCTGATTTCGCAGGAATCAAGAGATATTTTCCACGTTCTATTTTCTCTATTCTGCCCTTTTTCCTCAGTCTGTACAATGCCGTGTTTACCGAGTCCCTGCTGGAGCCCAGGATCCTGTACGCATCGTCAGTATTGAAGACGCTCTTTCCCTCTTTCTCGAGTGTGAACAGCAGCCTTAGTTCTGTCGGCCCCATTCTTAATTTCTGTGTAACCATAATGTCTCCTAACAACATTATGGTTACATAACTATTAAAAGATATGCTTTGTTATGAGATGGTCTTCATTTGCCTAAAATTGATATTTGCTATATCTTGCAAAATCGGGATATTTTTGATAAATTTCGAAAAGTAAAGATGATAGATCCTTTGTATTTACATCGTTCTTGATTTTCTCTGCTAGTTCTAGGATCTTTGAAAACTTGAACTTTTTGTTTAGCTCTTTGTCTGCCAACATTTTTTTTATGAGAGTTTCTCGGCTGGGGCGCGGCGGAAACCTGAAGTTAATAACCGACTTTAATCACTGGTTTGTCTTTGCCCACAACGAAAAACCTTTCCTTCAAAACTTCCTCTCCCTTACCATCGAAATCGCAAATTACTTTCGCGTGCTCTTTACTGGTTGCCTGAATTATCTGCTTGACCTTGCCAAATTTTCCTACATCAACTCCTTTTGTGACAACTCCTGCGGCTCCTAACTCTAGAGGAATGTGCTCAATAATCTTCAAGCTAGGAATTTCAATAAGTAGCGAATCACCTGTCTTGAAATTTTTGTTTTCTACAAAAATATTTTTGCCGTCGTGTAAATTCAACTGCATCTTTCCTTTTTTGATTATTGTTTTGCCGACAATTTTGCACAATTTCATCTTCGCTTCATTTTCAGGAATATCGATAAAGCTCAAAGTTTTTTCAGAAGGCACCGCGCGATAGTTCTTGCCAATTTTTGGAATCGAGACTACATCGAAAAAGCCGACTGGATAAGCATGATCCTTTCTTATTTTTCCATCTACCAAAACTTCGCCGCGCTTGATTATCGTTCTCGCTTCCTTACCTTTTTCAAGAATTTTCAAGACGTCCCTCAACAAAATCTGCAGCGGAACAGACTCAAACTTTTTGTGCGGTCCTGCTCTCGGCGCCACTACCCATTTCTTTTCCTTTCTTGGCACGCGCCAGAACCTTGGAACCAGTTCCCTTTTCAGTCTCATTTTTCTCCTCCTTCTTTTCTTCTTCCTGCTTCGCTTCTACTTTTTCTTCAGCAGGCTTGGGCTCAACTGTTTTTGGTCTTTCGATTTTAACTTCTTTCACTTTTCTCAAAAGTATCTTCTGTCTCGCGTTGTCGCTAAGGTTCAGGTTTGTTATTACAACATTGCTCGCCTTAATCGGCATTTGCCTTTCTGTTCCCACCGTCCTCTTCAGAGTCACTCCGCTCACAAAAATGGAAGATTTTTTCGTATCAACGTCCTCCACGCTCCCTACTTTGCCAGAATGCTTGCCGCGAATAATTTTTACCTCGTCGCCCTTCCTCACAGACATCGAGCGCCTCTTGTACTGCGTGCGAAGCTCTTTTGACAGATGCGCTGAAATTTTTATCATTGCAATCACACCACAATTGTCGAAATTTTTCCAATCCCGGAAAATCTTTCGACCGCCTCCTTCGCGACTGGGCCCTTAACTTCTGTTCCCTTCGGATTGCCTTTCTCGTCGGTAATGACAGCTGCGTTGTCGTCGAACGAAACGCGGATGCCGTCCTTCCTCCTGTACTCTCCTCTCTGCCGAATGATCACCGCGTTGAACAATTGGTGCCTGCTTTTCACGTCGCCTTCTTTCACGACTACCTTCACAAGCGACCCGACCCCGCATGCTGGCTGCCTCCTCTTCACTCCGTGATATCCACCGACTGAAATTATCTGCACAGTCTTCGCGCCTGTGTTGTCTGCGCAATTCACAATCGAGCCGACGTTCAACGCGCGTGTTACTCTTGCCTTGACCGCTTTCATTTTTTCACCAGTATGTATACCGCTTGGCCTAAATCTGTGAGGGTTATTGTTCTGTTGTCAATCTTCACCAAGCCCTTTCCGACAAATTCTGCTGCGTGGCCTCTAAACACGCCTGTGTGACTTGTATCGCCGTACATTCGGTCGCTCGCAATATCGTATAATTTATGAACATAGGACTTGCCGGCTCGTTCATAAATTATTTCAAAAAATTCTTTTTTGTCTCCAGTCATGTATGCCAACCAAAGCTTTTTCTCGCTTTCTGACAAAATTATTTTGTTGCTTTCTTGCGACAAGTTCATTTACCCACCTTTTCCACAACTACGAAAGCCTTCGTCTTGCTCAAAGGCCTGCATTCTGCAATCGTAACAAAATCTCCTTCTTTTGCCGAAATGCATTCAGGATTATATGCGGCAATCCTCGAATGCCTCCTCTCGTACCGCTGGTACTTCGACAGCCAATGAAAATAATCCTTCTCCACAACCACGGTTTTTTGCGCGCGCGCTGAAACGACCCTTCCCTTGATAATGTTGCCGCGGACTGAGAGCGTTCCGTGCCAAGCACACTTCTCATCCTTGCACTCGTTCTCGGGCGACTTCGCTTCTATGCCGATGTTCCTACTTTTTTCTTTTCGCTTCATACGCATTC
>CAYJUY010000048.1:0-4399 GCA_964373485.1 uncultured archaeon | reverse complement strand
ATCAGGAGTACAAAAATAAATAATAATCCCGGTTTTAACGCTGTCTATACTTGGATTTATATTCGGCATAGGGCTTGCCTTTGCCCACAAGATATTTTCTGTCCAGCGGGATCCCATCCTTGAGTAGATATTGAACGCCTTGCCGGGCTCGAATTGCGGCGCGTGCGGCAAGGCAGGGTGCGCCGGATTCGCGGAAGCGCTCAAAAAAGGCGAAGCGATGCCATTGGGATGCGTTGTAAACAATGAAGAGGCCAGAATCATAGCAACAAAATATCTTCCAATTACGGAAAATGTTGCATTGAAGATGAAGATTATGGATTTTGCAGTAGGCAAGAATATGAACATTGAAAATGTGCAGAAATATGCTGACATTCTGTTTCAGGAAGGCGAATTGAATACCAGAATAGATGTTTTTAAAATTCTGTATACAGGCGGATAGGATTATTTATGACAACCTTGGCAAAATTTAATTTAAGGAGAATTAGTTTGAAAACTTCTGTACTTGTCGTGTTGTTGCAATTGCTGTTTTTATGGTTTGAGTTTGATGAAAATGTTGTTCAAGCTTATGCAGATATGTTATTTGAATTAGGAGAGTTGAAACAGAAATTAGATGTTTCTAATTTGTTTTATAATCCTTGAAAAAATTTTAAGGTGTGATGTATGTCATATATTTTGTTCAAAAATTTGTCCAAATCTTTTTTACACAATTCAGAAAAGTTACAGGTCTTAAAAAATCTAAATTTAGAAGTAAGGAGAGGTGAATTTCTTGTTATTTTCGGTCCTAATGGTTGTGGTAAAACTACTTTGTTAAACATAATTGCTGGATTAGAAAAGCAAGATGAAGGAAAACTAACTATAGAAGGGAAAAGTTTAGAAAACAAAAAAGTTGGTTTTGTATTTCAAAATTACAACGAATCTCTTTTACCTTGGCGTTCCGTCAAAGACAATGTAGCACTCTCACTAGAAGCAAATAATACAGAAAACAAAAATGAAATCGAAAGAAAAGCTACGCATTTTTTGAAAGAAGTCGATTTAGAAAAATTTGCAGAAAAATATCCTTATCAATTGTCCGGAGGTATGAAACAGCTTGTATCAATTGCTAGAGCATTTGCTTACGAGCCAGATTTCTTTTTGATGGATGAACCTTTCTCCGCACTAGATTATGACAACAGGATCAAAATGGAAGACAAACTTTTGAAATTGTGGAGCGAGCACAAGAAGACAGTAATTTTTGTTTCACATGACATCGAAGAAGCTGTTTATTTGGCGGACAGAATTGTTGTTCTTGCAAAAAGACCGACAAAAGTCAAGGAAATAATTAACGTCCGATTAAAAAGACCAAGAAATATGGAAATAAGATTTTCAAAAGAATTTTTCAAAACTAAAAATGAAGTGCTGAAAGTTTTCAGGCGAGAGATATGAGACCAAAAATTTTGTACACAATAATGACAATTTTCATAGCTTTAGCAATTTGGTCACTGTTATCCTTTTTTGGTCTGGTAAACAAATTGCTTTTGCCAACTCCTGTGGAAGTTTTTTTGAAATTAATTGATTTGTTTCGAAGTGGAACAATATTTCCAGACATAGCCGCAACGTTGTACAGAACTGTAGCTGCATTTCTGATAGGTTCTTCAATTGGAGTTTTGGTTGGCTTGGTTATGGGATATTACAAAAGAGTGTATAGCGCTCTAGAATTTATTGTAGATTTTTTCAGATCAATTCCAGCGACTGCATTGTTTCCTTTGTTCTTACTATTTTTTGGGATAGGAGATGAAGCGAAAATTGCTGCAGTTGTTTTCGCAACTTCTTTCATTGTTGTAGTCAATACAATGTATGGTGTGAGACATAGAAGTCAAGTGAGAACAAACTTTGCAAGAACTCTGAAAATAGAAGGATTTGATTTGTTCAAGAAAATTATTTTACCAGATGCGGCTCCGCACATTTTTGCAGGATTAAGAGTTGCAATTTCGATTTCTCTGATAGTTGTTGTAGTTACAGAAATGTTTATTGGGACGACATTTGGTTTGGGAAGAAGAATAATCGACTCACAACTTGTTTACAACATTCCAGAAATGTATGCTGCTATAATTATCACAGGAATAATTGGTTACTTGATAAATTGGTTTGTTTTCTTCGTTGAAAGAAAGAAAATTCACTGGAGCGGGAAATAAATTACTACATAAATTAGGTTCGTCCTCTTCAAGACAATATCCATTTATGAATACCCCCTGAATATTGACTCGGTTTAATTGGTGTCAACCAGTTTTCCAGTTTTCGTTCTTTTTTTCTTAGTTCGCGTACCTTACCAAATTCTTCAAGTTTTGCATAACCATCAGGAATGTTGGATGGAGCATGAGGATCCAGAGGAGCAGGTCGGGAAATAGTAATTGTTTTGTGAGGAATTTCGCCAGCGTAAGTTAATACAGGGCCATAATAGTCATACATATTGCCTGTGAATTCGAAAAATCCTTTTCCTTCTATAACATTTTGACTGTGTGGTACGCCCATCGGAATTACAATTTTTGCTGGTCCTCTAACCTTAAACATCAAATCACAAATTTGGTATTCGACAACTAAGCTTTTACCATAGATGTGGTTAGTTTCTTCAAAAGGATGACTGTGAACTTCACAGTAAGGCTCGATTTTGACACCTTTCGGTATGTCTATCTTGTGAAGGGAGAATAGCCAATAGCCCTTGGTTTCAGGTACATATCTTTTTACAAAAGACGTTATGTCATGATTGCCGTGAAACGGAACCTTGGAAAGTGGTTCTTCAACAAGGCCATTTCTCATTTGGGCGTACAGGACGGGTATAGATCTTGATTGTATATAGTTGCCAAAGTCAAGTACACCCTCTCTTTCTGTACCATCAGGTTCCAATACTGTAGCATCGAACAAGTACCTTTCAGGAATTCCGGGTGTGTTAATCATTCCAGGAGCCCAAAAAAACATAGAATTGGTTACCCTCGATTTGGGTTTTAGTGGAATAACTTCATCCAAATTTATGCCCCTCAAGGCAGCACTTAGTGCAGTTCCGTCTTCACGAAAAGCAGGATTTTCTTCATATAATTCTTTCGCCATCGGGTACAAGTTTTCGAAAATGTGATTATAACTTTTAATCGTCATTCCAACCACTTTATATGGCTAACTGAGAAGCTTTTTATGCTTTGCTATATTCTGTAATTGTCAAGCATTTTTATGTCTATCTCGCGAAAATAATTTCATGGTCGAAACAATTTTCAATCCGTTGCTTTTGTTTTACGGTCGATTTGAAGGTATTGTTGGACCATAATGGGAATTGGTTTTGTAAAAATTTAAACATATGTGCCCAAATCCCAATAACTTAGAGGTAATCAACGGGCTTCATAAAATTTTAATGGAATACGGCGTGAAAAGAGAAATTAGTTCTGACAAAAGATTTGCTAAAGCAATTTATGAAATTAAAAAGAAAAAAGATGGAAATTTGGAAATGAGTTGGCCAAGTTGGCAAGTGATTACGCCTGAAATGTTCGAAGAAATGAGAGTTATGAATCATTACTATCTTCCAAAAGATTTAAAGTTAGATGTAGAAGAAATTATGAAAATTTGAAACAAAAATTTTTTAAATTTTTGATAAGACGTTTTATAGAGCAACCGAATAATCGGGCCTGCTTTAGTGCCTGATTCCTGTCAGAAGATTTTTCAGGAAACTCTTTTTGAAGTTCATGACCATGAAACCGACTATCTTGCCGTTCTTCGGGCTGATCCGGATGAAGAAGTCGTCGACGATCTCCTCGCTTATTGCGGGCCTAGGCCTGCCTATGGCTATGTCCATGACGTCGCCGAATTCGTCATACATGAATTTCATTTTCTTGTCCATACTATTCTCCCCTTCTTGATTTTCGAACTCAGGTATATTGTTATAATGAAGCCGCGTCCCCTTAAATGTTTCACGACGACCGCGCAAATTTTCGGGCCGTACAGTGTCTCTGTCAGCAGCTTGTGGTAGAGGAAAACTTCCGGATCGCTTTTGTCTGCGGAAATGAAATCTGGTTTTGACAACGTTTGTTCTATGTCGTCTGTAGTCACTCCTTCCACCTCTTCATGCTTGCGTTTGAGCTGGGCAAAACCTTCTTCGGTTAGCTCGACCTCAGCTCCCAGCGCCGTGGTCGTTGTGAAAATCACTTTTCTGTTTTACAGAAGTACCCTTAATATGGATTTAGGACCACCGTGGGTGGTCGTAGTTTGCAGACGAGACGGCTTACTTCCTTAAGTGCTTGTGTTCTTCAGCGAGCTTTCTAAGAAATTCTCGATCTTCTTTGATATGCTTTCTAGCGGCTTTGATTACTTCTTTCCTGACCATTCAAATCACTTTCTTCAATCCAATCCACAGCTTGCTCAAATTTAAGTCTTTGCTCTC
>CAYJUY010000047.1:1660-4693 GCA_964373485.1 uncultured archaeon | reverse complement strand
CCACAGTAATGCAGTAGAACGTCCCACGCTCGTCCTCCCTGTAGTACATCTTCCCAATGCTGCCGCTCCGATCAAAAACAACGTCAAAATCTTTTTTGAGCTTCAAAAATATTTCTTCTGCTTTTTTGTCCAGACCATCTTTGTTCACCAAAGGAAAAACTGCTACCTCAATTGGTACGATCGAAGGTGGAAGCTGCAAAAGTACTCTGTCACCATCTTCTTTGTAGAAAAGTTCTATCATGGCATAGATATTTCTGTCTACTCCAAAAGAAAGTTCTAACACATGCGGCAAAAATTTCTTGTTGTCGAAAAATATTTCCTGGGATTTGTTAGAAATTTTTTGGTGGCCTGAAAGATCGTGGTCAGTCCTGTAATGTATGCCGCCAACTTCCTTGAAGCCTCCCAGACTTTCCAAGTCGAGCTCAACATCCCAATGAATCTTGTTATAGAATGCGCGTTCCTCCGCAGAAAGTTCCCTGAACCTAAATTTGGATTTAGGAATTTTCAAAATATCTAAATAAAATTGTTGGACTTTAGCCATGTGCCAAACATAAAATTCTGGCAGCTTGAGTTCTTTTACAACATCCTTGCATTTCATTTCAATTGTTTTACCATTTTTTGCAGGCCTAAGCAACAGTTCATAAGTTTCGACTTCGTTCCATTCCGGATGGAATTTGATGTATGCCGGATCGAAAAATATTTGCAATTCCGCTTGCGTGAATTCTCTCATTCTTGTTACCAAATTTCTGGGCGATATTTCATTCCTATACGCTTTCCCGACAATTGCCAAACCGAGAGGAAGCTTGTTTCGAAGCAGGTTGAATTGCCTTACAAAATTTATGTAAGCTCCTTGTGCAGTTTCTGGTCTCAAATAACCTTTCTTGCCGCCCTCCCCAACCTCAACTGGAAACATCATGTTCAAAACAAAAATATCCCTCAATTCGCCTTTGCAGTTGGGACATTTTATATTATGTTTCTTGATCACACCCTTCAACTCCTCTGCAGATATTCCTTCAAAATTTTCTTTCAAAAAATCTTCCAGAATGTGGTCGGCCCTATGCAATGTCCCGCATTTGCTGCACTTAGCTACAGGATCAACAAAACTATTCACATGGCCGCTCGCGACAAAAACTTTCTCGTGCATTATATCACTTGGCTCAATCTCGAAAAAATTTTCACTTAATCCTAGGAAATATTTTCTCCAAGAATTTTCGTATTTTCTCTTCAAAATTGTTCCATTGCTGCCATAATCATAGAAGCCAGTAAGACCACCATATATTTCGGCAGAAGGCCAGAAGAAACCTTTCTTCTTAGCAAAATCATCCATCTTGTTTATGTCCATAAAATCATTTTGTTTTCAATGCTTATTTCTTTAGCCAGCTGCCGAGGCTCGCCTGTGCGCCCTTTCCAAAAACCTCCTCAATTCTTGTTACAACTTTTTCAATTCTCTCTCGCGAGAAGTCATGCTCATCCACCATGAACTTTATTATTTTGTCTGGCTGGGGTTTTTCCCACACAATTTTCGGTTTGTTAATAGTCGGTGGATTCGTGAACCAATTGAAAATTTCATGCGCATCTACTTTGTCAGTCCAATTCACATTTTCCAAAACTTTGCCAAGTTTTTCATGCTCTTTCACAAGTTTGAGAGCTGTTTTCGGTCCTACCCCTTTTACACCTTCATTGTAATCTGTACCAATTAACAAACCGATAATAATTAATTGTTCGCGATTTATTCCAAGTTCCTTCAGAGCTTTTTCAAGTTCAATTACTTCAGGCTTGACTTCGATCCAAACTTCCTGCTTCGGCAATTTTCTTTTCCCGGAAACTGAAATGTTCCTCAAAAGTTTCGGCGCACCGAAGAGCAGAGAATCATAATCTTGGCTCGCTGCAAAATCGACTGTGCCATCTTTGCAAAGTGCGGCGCACATCGCCTCTCCTTCGCTGGGGGCCTGCAAAAATGGAATTCCCATGTAGCCCAGCAATTTCTTGCCCGACTCTATCATTTCGTCAGTGAGCCTCGAAGCTGCCTGTGCATATTTTATCGCTGGCTTCCCTTTCTCAACGGCCTCCTTCCATTTCTTTTCCGCCTCTTGTTTCCTCTCTTCTCTTTCTTTTATAGTGGATTTTTTGAAAGGCGGGTACTCGCCATCGTAAACCATGACCGGTTTTATTCCAGCCTCCAGCATATTTGTGAATCTATAAATTATTCCAGAAAGATGAGAAGTCACTCTTCCTCTGCTGTCCTTCAACGGCTCTCCTGTAAATCTGTCGCGGATTATTGACAAAAACTGGAAAATTGTGTTGAACGCATCAATTGCAACTTTTTTGCCAGCAAGCTCTTCCATCTCCAGTTCCCTTCCCTTAATCAAATCAGAAATCTGAACACCCATACTCCATTTTCCGAAAAACGAGAATATATATAAATCTGTCTTGCAAAATGAGTTCATGGCAAAAGGTCTTTACCAAAATTTGGCCGAGCATTGGAAAAAACCGAAAGAAAAAATCGGAGAAGTTCTGAAAGGCAGGATGATACAATGGAGGCGCGAGCCAACTGTTGTTAGAGCAGATAGACCGACTCGCATCGACCGTGCCCGCGCTGTCGGCTACAAGGCAAAACTCGGCTACATAATTGCTCGTGTAAAAATTGGTAAAGGAGGTCGCAGGAGAAAATTGTATGGCAGGCGCGGAAGGAAGCCGAGCAAGATGGGACTCGTGCATTTTTCGCATGGGAAGTCTCTCCAGAAAATCGCGGAGGAGAAGGCGCAGAGGAGGTTCGCGAACATGAACGTCATAGGCTCTTACCTCGCCGGCGAGGACGGCCGGCACAAGTGGTTCGAGGTCGCGCTCGCGGACGCAAACCATCCTAACATTACGAAGAATCCTAAGATGAGATGGGCCGCGTCGCCGGCAAACAGGAAGAGGGCTCTGCGCTAAGCTAACTTCTCTCTGAATCCTCCCAACGCACGAACAAGAAACAAAAATTTAGGCTTCCTAAACCGGGCCCCTCGGGAAAGATGGATTTATATAAATACT
>CAYJUY010000047.1:0-1650 GCA_964373485.1 uncultured archaeon | reverse complement strand
AATGGTATGGCAATGAGGTCTTTTCTACACGGAAAGAGGGAAAGGAAGAAACTAAATGGGCACTTTGTTACAGTTATTGTTCCTGATAAAAAGCTGTCCTATGAAGAGGGTGTAAAAAGGATAGAAGAGTTATTGGGGCGTATTAAAAAATAAGAAACCTAATTCTTTTTCTTATACCGCCGAATTAAGCTTCTTATCCCCTCAACTTTTGGGTAGATGACCTTAACTTGGCCTATCTTGTCGTCTTTCGTGATGAATAACAAGTCGTTATTCCTTGCTATCTCCACATGGATAGAGTCCTTCAAATCGCCACAGAGGTAGGTAAATTCTACGATTTTAGGCGACACGAAAAATCCCCTGAATTTTTCCTTCTGTATCTTGTCCTCTTCGATTATTTCCAAACCTATTGTATTTCTCAAGGCGTCAATCAAGGCCAAGATTAATTCTTTAGTCAACTTCTTGTGCTGCACTCTGGGCTCTTTCTTGAGGGTTTCTATCAGTTCGGCAATGCCAAAAATGGAAATATGCTTTTCTATTTCATCACGTTTAGAAAGAAATTCTATGTAAAACACTTTACCTTTCTCTCCTCTTATCATTCTCACAAACCACTCGCGGAAAATGTTTACGTCGAGATATATTTTTTCGTTTGGCATATTGGTTATAACTTTGCTTTTTATTGCTCTAATACATATTTGGGGAAAATTTATCACAAAATGTATGTTTTCTTCCTAAGCCGGACCCCCCGGGAAACTCAGAACTTTAATTACTCGCCGCAAATATCTAATATGAAGTTCTACGACCTGCACGTGCACTCGGCGTTCTCCGCTGGAGAGAGCAGCATAGAACAGCTTGCTGAGACAGTTCACAAACTTGGTTATGCTGGGTTCTGTTTTTCTGCATATTACGAAGGAGAAAGCCAAATCAAAAAATTGCATGAAGAAATCGAAAAAGTAAAAAAGAAATTCCCAATCGAGGTGTATCTTGGTTTTGAAGCAAGGGACCTGAAGGAAGTTGATAAGCTTAGGCAAATTCGCAGGAAATTTGATATATTTCTTGTGCATGGCGGCGACCTTGATCTGAATAGAGCTGCAGTCGAGACTCCAGAAGTTGACATACTGACCCACCCAGAACTTAACAGGAATGATTCTGGTTTGAATGATGTTTTGTTGCGTCTGGCTGCAAAAAATAAAATTGCAATCGAGCTGAATTTCAGGGAAGTAATGAACGCAAGCAAAAACACACGCGCAAAAATTTTGAAAAATATTTCGCAGAATGTGAGACTTGCTAAAAAAACTAAAGCGCCAATTGTGGTATGTTCGGGCGCAGTTTCGCATTTCGAGTTGAAGGACCCGCAAGTCCTAATTTCATTTGCGAACTATCTTGGTCTTGACATGAAAGATGCGAAAGATTCGCTCTCAAAAATTCCAGAAGCAGGCTTGAGCGAGGCGAAACAAAGAAGGAGCGAGGAGTGGATCATGCCTGGAGTGAGGATTGTAAAATGATAGAACGAAAGAAATTGAAGATTTCCGCACCTACATTGAGGGAGCGCGAGAGATATATACATTTCAAAATAATATCGGAGGAGTCCATCAGATATTCTGACTTGGAGGCCGCCATATGGAACACCCTTCTCGATTTCTATGGAGAAGC
>CAYJUY010000046.1:0-4715 GCA_964373485.1 uncultured archaeon | reverse complement strand
AGTTTCGCAATTCATCCGCGGACTGAAGTCCGCGGTTTTCTTGCTCAGGTTATAAATTCGTCTGACATGTGAAAGCCACCTCCCAGAAGCTTTTTCTGTTCGAAAGAACAATCTCTATTCGAGTCGTTCCTTTTAGAGGCCTCCGGCCTCTAAATATTATTTTAGAATCAGGAGAGCAAATTCATCCGGCGGACTGAAGTCCGCAGATTTCTTTGCTCACGCAGTTAATATTAAATTTATTTTCCAAAACTGGATTTTTTATCAACTTATTGTCTAATGTGACGAATACTATCGCGTTGCTTTCTACGGCACAGGCCAAAATTTCCCTATCCAATGGATCAATTCGTTTATCAACCTCTTTTATTTTTATTAGAATATCTTCTATGTTCTTCTGAGAATGTAAGGAAATTTTCTTTGTTTTAATCAATTGAAATATCCCTTCCAGTAAATCATACCTTTCACCATAGTTTTCCAAAGAAAGTATGACAGACAAGAGCTCACTGAGAACTGGGAAGGAAATCGCACATCTGTATTTGTAGTTGATAAGGTTTCTATATTTCGCACAATAACGTCCATCTTCTGTTTTTTCCTGATTCCAAGATTATTGAGGTATCTATATGGTGCAGAGGAAGCCTCCCAAATTTTTTCTGCAGCTTCAATGCAGTTTTCTTTTTCATGAGAACTAAACTCAATTTGCCAATGGACTAATTAAAGTTTATGATTTGTAAATTGCGATAAGATAAGTTATTGTCAAAAACAACAGTTGCTATCCAGAACATTTTTGATCAAACTCATTAAATCCTTTATTCTTTAGTGGGGCGCGGAAACTCTAGAAACTATATACTCGAATAAGAGAATAAAGATTACTAATGATTGATGTACACTGCCACTTGAATTTTCCGGGGTTGAAGGAGAATCTGGATGAGGTTGTTGCGAAAGCCAGAGAAGAAATGAGAGCTGTGATTAATTGCGGACTGGTGAATGATGCGAAAGAGGCGATAGAACTGCGCAACAAGCACAAGAATTTTATTTATCTGACGCTCGGGGTTCATCCGGAAGACGTTGTCGCGATGCGCGACGAGCAGATAGAGCGCCACATGGATTTCATCAGGGCGAACAGAAAAAACATTGTCGGCATCGGCGAGGTTGGTCTCGACTATCATTGGATTAAGGAGCCTGATGCAATCAAGAGATGCAAGGAGTGGCTGAAAAAATTTCTGGAGCTCGCCCGCGAGATGAGGCTACCTGTGGTTTTGCATTCGAGAAAGGCCGAGGAAGACGTCTTTGAAATTGTTTCGCAGACTGACTTGAGGTATGTCGTGTTCCACCATTATTCAGGAAACATAACGCTTGCGAATCAGATAGTTGACCGAGGATACTACATATCGATGCCGACTGTAACGCCGACAAGCAAGAACCTTTTGAAAATTGCGGAGAAATTTCCGCTCGAGCGAATGCTCACAGAAACCGATTCGCCCTTTAATTCTCCTTTTCCCGGAAAGCAGAATGTCCCAAACAATGTGCGCGTCACGATAGAAAAAATCGCGGAGAAAAGGGCAATGGACTTCGAGAAAGTTGACAGCATACTCACTTTAAATGCGAGAGACATTTTTGGAATTTAATTGCCGAGAAAAATTATTTTCTTCTTCTCATTGCCAAGACAACTACAGCGACTATGATTATCACGACAACTATTCCGACTATCATCAATGTTGAGCTAGGAATCTCTGGAGCTGTCGGTGCGGCGGCTTCTGTCGGTGTGACTTCAGTGGTTACTTCTTCTGCTGGCGCTGTTGGCTTTTCTTCTTCAACTGGCGCTGGCGCAGTAGACTCTCCTGTCACGGCGAACGTGGAGAAGCCGGGAGTAACGGCTTCGAACTTCAGCGACGTGGCTCCCTCTTGAAGCAGAGTTGTTGCCAGCTTGTTCCAAGCCCCGCCAGAGTATCTGTTCAACGCGATCGTGCTTTTGTCGATCTGGTTTTCATTAATCCAAGAAACTGGGACGTCGAACTTGAGCGTCGCCCTTGCGACATTCGAGTCCGCGAGATTGGTGTTGTCGATGTTGAAGTACTGATAAGCTGTGCCGCCTGCCGCTGCAATTTCTGCAGGCTTCTGCGAAAGTTTCTCCACAGTTATTTTTACATTTAGCACAGTGCTGCGGACAAGTATCTTTATTTCGCTGATTGGGGTGTCAGCAGTCTTAAGTTCGGCCGCTGTTATGGTTCGTGTCGCGGTCGACGAAAGCGCAGTGAAGCTCTTGCTGTACTTGCCTGTCTCGCTTGTTGTGGTCGTCCCGCCACCTCCGCCTCCAGCCGCGGCTGCTGCTGCGCTTACAGGACTTGGATTGTCAACATAAGTCGAGAAGCCGAGCGTGACTGGAATTGTCCATGTGGATGTTCCTGCAGTGGTGTTGGTTGCCTGCTTGACTGCCAGAGAAGTTACTTCCTTGCAGTTCGCGCCGTTATCATCGCATTTGTACAGCGAGTCTGTAGTCCCAATAACTGTCATGTTGATTGAATTTATTCCGAGCCTCTGCGCAAGAGCGTCCCATACAGTCTTGTTCATTCCGACAAACGTCCTTCCTCCGCTGTCAACAGTCTTGAATGCTTTCGTGAAGTCGAAGCTGCTGGCAGTTGCGATTGCGCTTGCCGGAAGATCTATTCCCCAGTTCGCGTTCGCGGGCTGGAACTTCATCGTCACGTTCGACATGTTTGCGAAGTTTGTTGTCGCGCCTATTGTCGCCTCGGTGCCGTTCGGGAACTTGAACTTGAAATTGAAACCAGACGGAATCGTGAAATTAATTGGCACTGGAGTCGAAGCGAATGAGCCAGTCGTGGAATTGAAAGTCTTACATGATGAAGCAGCGCAGTTGCCGGCCTTGTCGCAGACGTTCGACTTGTAGTAGTATGTCGTGTTGCTGGTGATCGAGATGTTGCTTGCGATGACCGAGCTCAGCTCGAAGTGATGGAACGGCTTGAACCTTGAATTCTGAAGAAGAGTGCCGCCGCTGTACACACCTTCGTCAATAAGCGTGATTACTTTGTTTCCGCAGTACGAGTCAGTGCCATAGTAGTCGAGCGTCATGTTCGACATTTCGTCAGTACCGAAATCGATGAACAACCTGTCGGAGAATCCGCCGACTTTCGTGAACAAAAGGTTCGGGTCAGAAGTGTCGCCGGTTATTGCCGCAGTCGGGTCCAAAATAAGTTTGCAGTCGGGCTTGTTCGCATTTGTCGGATCCGTGCAGTCGGTGAAACCGTGCATGAAGAAGTCTGGGCGCTCCTCGAAGAACTTTACATTGTTAGCGTCGAAGCTGATTCCTCCCGAAGCGTTGGGGAAGCAGAACGGAGGCTTCGGCTCTGCTGCGGATGGCGCGCAAGGTCCGTCGTCAAACTTGAATCCTCCTGCACTTGAGTTGAAGAAGAAACCAGGATCGATGAACACCTTGGCGAATCCTGAAACATTAAGCGTGAAGTTGCTCGGCGCGAACACGCCAGGAGCGAATCGCGGGTCGCCGAAGTTGCCGAATCCTCCCAGTATTTGGCCGCTAAACTGGTCGCTCACATTGTCAACGAATGGCCCGACTAATGGCGGACGAGGCGCGATTATGTTTGTGAAGTCTGGCGCTGTGTCTATAAGTATGGAGTTGTTGTTCCCAGTATTGCCAGTGAGGTCTACTATATATTGCGGGAAGAATGGCGGCGAGAAAGTTATTCGAATCGAGGCTGCCCTGTCGTTGGTGATGTTGATGAAGTCGCCGACCTTGAAACTTTGTAGCGAGGACGGCTCGCCAGTGCCGTTGACTGTCACGGTCCATCCCGCGCCAGTTCGTATCGCGACGAATGCTTTCTTCGGCGAGCACTTCACGTTCCAAAGCCACTGGCCAGACGGCAGGAAAATAGTTATGTTGGTGTTCTGTGCGTTTCGCACCGTGAAATTCGGTGGGGCTGCAGAAGGCGCGAACTCTTGGCCGAAGAAGGATGTTTGGTTGTTGAACACCAAGCAAGAGTAGTGCGACGAGTCGCCTGTGACGTTGAACTCTATCGGCACGTTGTTCGAGTTGAAAGTGGTGCCGTTGGCCGGCCCGCGTAATTCTATTCTGGCGTTGATTGCCGGCGTTTGCATGACTATCGGAATGAACTCTGTCTCATACAAGTAAGTGGAGCCGTTGAGGTGCGTGACATTGAGTATTATTGCGGCGTTGGTTGACTGCAGAGGCGTGCTGATTCTGATTGCGAAAGTTCTGTTCTGACCCTGCGGAATTATAGAACCGACTTGCTGCCCCAACAAAGTTATGTTGCTCCACGTGAGTCTGGTCACTGGGAACTCGTTTGTTACTGTGAAGCTCGTATTCGCGCTCGTGTTGAACGCAGCGTTGCCAGTGAAGGGAGCAGTGGTCACGTTGGAGCCGCTGACAAATGAAAAACCTTCGAAAGTGAAGAGCCTAAACTCCACGTGTGTTATGTTGAGGTAGCCCGGCGCTGTGAGATTGTTCCCGATTGTTATGTTGAGAGTCTGGTTGGTTGTTGAGGCGTTCAGCGTGCTGCCGGCGTTAACTGTCAAATTGAACCTGTTCTGCGACGCGAGCGCAGCGCCAGAAAGAAGGACGACAGTCAAAAATGCCACAACAAAAAATACAACCAAACCCTTAGTCGGGATGTTTAACTGCGTGAGCAAAGAAATCTGCGGACTTCAGTCCGCCGGATGAATTTGCT
>CAYJUY010000045.1:4015-5058 GCA_964373485.1 uncultured archaeon | reverse complement strand
GATCAAAACAGCCCGGAGAGGAGACCACGCGAACCTATTTGAAAGAGAAATTCCAGTCCGCAATGTGGCTCATTCGCAGTATAGATCAGCGCAACCAGACCATTCTAAAGGTGGCGAAATCAATTTTAAAATTCCAGTATTCGTTCATGGAGAAAGGGGTGAGCCACCTAAAGCCGTTGGTCCTAAAACAGGTCGCCGAAGATATTTCCATGCATGAATCCACGGTGAGACGCGTGACAAAACATAAATATATCTACAACTATATCCCAAACTACTACACATTGAATAAACTATCCACCTACTCACACAACCATGTTTACATCTGTTGGTTTCGTTTGTCTAACAAATTTTGTGCCGACAGCTTTTCTGACTTCGTAAGTTTCGCCCAAGTTTCTAAGCACTTGACCTGTGAATACCCAATAAGGAATTTGAACTTTATTCTTGTAACCAGCATCTTTGGAATGGGCTGCTTCCTTTTGCTCCCTTAAAGTTCCGTGCCTTATTCCTAAACCAAATCTCTTTGACAATATACTATTTAGGTAAACTTGCTCAAGTGAATTCAAATTTACGACAGCTCCATCATGTCTTACATAATCTACATCTTGATAAGAAAATTTGTCTGAAACTTTCAATGGCTCTTCGGCCACATAAGATGTAAAAGATTCTTTGCCTACATGATAGTCAAGTCGTGCAAAATTTTTTGGAAATAATGCCCTTTCTGCTAAAGCGTTTAGCATTTCCTGTTTTGTGGAGAATATTTGAGATTTTTGTGTGCTCATTTTTCATCAAATTAAATTAAATAAAGGACCGTAAAGAATTTAAATACATTAGCTGACAGGTTTCGAATTGTTCCAAACCATCTTGAAAACTGGATCGAGAACTTTTCCAGCTGCGTGCTCGGACTTGCTCCAGACCGCGATATGCTGAGTATCATGCACAGATTTCGTATCTGTCAAACCTATAATCATTTCTTTTCCATCAACAATGCAAAATCTTCCGCCAATTTGAGATTCTTTATCATCCATATGCCTAACATCTGCAAC
>CAYJUY010000045.1:0-4005 GCA_964373485.1 uncultured archaeon | reverse complement strand
GCAACTGTTGCAATTTTTATTTCGACTCCGCTGTCGCTCGCTTTCTTCAAAGTGTCGTAATGATGCTCGTGAAGTTCCTTCGCGCCCTCTGCGGTTGTGACGATGTTGATCCTCTGATTTGCAGACCTGAACATAGAATCCATATGCTGCTTCATGAGATGCTTGCCTTTCAGAGCTCCTGTAAGCTCCTCGCTC
The DNA here is from genome assembly GCA_964373485.1 of uncultured archaeon. Taxonomy (GTDB): domain Archaea; phylum Aenigmatarchaeota; class Aenigmatarchaeia; order CG10238-14; family SCSR01; genus JABABT01. The sequence goes on along the minus strand of CAYJUY010000045.1, from coordinate 3,810 downwards.
GAAACTACTTTCATTCCCTTGCTGAAAATTTCACTGAGCTCTTTCATGACTGGTGAAGATTTCAAATCATCCATTCTGTCAATCGTTTCTTTGATATCTTGCTCCATTTTTTTTTTCGCGCGCTCAAGCGCCTCTTCTGGTGCTGTTGCTATATAACGGATTGGCTTTGCATTTTGAACAACAATGAAACCTTTCTCGGCCAGGCTCTGCAAAATGTCGTATGCGCGTGATCTCGGCACTCCGGCTATCTCTGAAAGCTCTCCAGCTGTAGAAGTTCCTCTAGCTAAGAGTGCGACCCACAGCTTTCTTTCGTAAAGATTCAGGCCGATTCCTTTCAATACATCCATCACTTTGTTCGAAGCAATCATAGCAAATCCTGTTTTGACTATTTAGTGATTAGAGTTCAAACTTAAAAACCTTTCACGCGCATTTTTCAAATATTGGGAATCACAAAACTGCCGAAAACCAGAAACAGCACCATCAGAATGAAGGCTATTGCAATGAAAACTGCAGCTGGCTTGTCCTCAAGCATGTTAAATCTCTTTTTAGCAAAGGTTAAGAGCCTTTCGCTTTTTTGTTCAACCTGCACGTCCTTGGCTTTCGTACAACTTCTTCACGCGAGAAATTGTGTCAACATCGCTTGGACCTCTGTCGGGGCGAAAATTCTTGAAGGCTGGAAATCTCAAAGCAAAACCTGAAGAGTAAGTTGGAGATTTTTGTATTTCTTGATATTCGACTTCAACAACAATTTTTGGTTTCACTTTTACCTCTTTACCTTTTTCATTCAAAATTAATGGTTTCAAAATTTTCGTCATTTCTTTGTATTCGTCTTCCGTGAGACCGGTAGACATCATGCCGCACTCTAAAAGTTTGTCGCTCTTCGGATTTCTGCATGCCAGAACAAAAGATGTGAGCCAGTTCGCACGCGCTCCCTCGCCCCAAGTGGCGCCGATAATTACAAGATCCAAAGTTTCCATCACAGGTTTTATTTTTATCCAGCCATCGACGTGCCTGCCAAAGACATAAGACGAGTCGAGAACTTTCAGCATCACACCTTCTTGTCTTGCTTCGAGCGCAGACTTATAAAACTTTTCCGCTTCTTTCAAATCTTCAGTCGTAATTTGTTTTGCAAGTTGAATTTTTCCAGGAACTGGCTTGATTATTTTCTCGAGAATTTTCCTGCGCTCTACGAAAGATTTGTCAATCAGAAGTTCGCCGTCAACATAAATCGCATCGAACAAGTTTACCTGGACGGGAATTTCTTTTGCCATTTTTTCAATGTCGTATTTTCTGTGGACTCTCTGCGAAAGAATTTGAAACGGAAGCGGCTTGCCTGTCTTAGGATCTATGCCGAGCGCCTCGCCCTCAATCACGCATTCCTTTGCCTTAATTCCCTCCTTCGCGAGCTTCACAACGTCGGGAAACTGCTTCGTCACGTCTTCGAGCCTGCGTGTGTAAAGCCAAACTCTGTCATCTTTCTTATGTATTTGACAATTATGTAAACTCATCATCGTTGTACAATAACTCTCGTCATCCTCTATTTGCAGATTGTAAACCAGAAACCTAGGATCCTTCCTGACCTTTTCCAGTTTTAACAATTTTACAAAAACAGCGTCTCCAACTATTCTAGCCTTCCTTTCATTTTTGGTAAATATCACTTTATAGTAAGTAGCTCCCTTAACTCGTATTTTCTTTACTCCGAGAATTTTTCTGAAATTCAAGGCAATCAACTGAGCCATCATCGGAAGCTTGCGTTCTTTTGTAGTAACTGTGGTCCTGCCTTGGTCGTCTGTACTGCCGTCGGATTCTACCCAACCGTCTAAAAATTCAAAAAACCTTTCCTTGTCAACGCTATAAAACCAGTCTGGTAGTGTCTTGCCCTTCCAACCACGCCTGCTATTCCTGAAATTATGTGATAGCCACAATAGCAAAGGCCTATCAGTCCAGTGTAGGTCAATGACACCTGAATAATTGCTGTTAAGCACTTCCTTTACGCCGAATTCGTCATATACAATCTTTTTGTAACGATTGCTAAGCAGCTTTTCGGTTTTCATATTAAATAAAAGACCGACTCTATATGTTCCATTAATTGTGTTGGTATAACCGTCGCCTACCCAAAATCCCAAAAACCGGAAGAAGTTCTTATTCAGTTGGAAGATTTTCTTATAGCCGTCGTAGGTAGAAAGTACAAGTTCTTTGGGAACTTGCTCCTTAACTTTTATATTGGGTATTGGGAAAATAAGTTCGGCTTCTTTAGTCAGACTTTTGACAGGAATCCATTCCGTTTTACCATTTAAATTTGCCAAAACCTCGTGCTCTCCGGTGATTTTATATTCGTTCCCAAGATAAGTTTGGATTTTGAATAAATCCTCTTTACTTTCGACTTTCCTTTTATTTAAGGCTACAACTTTCTTAAACTCCCCTTTATGCGTAAGGACGAAATCTCCAACCTTTACATCCTTTATGGAAATGAGACCCTTATCCTTGACATAAATTGGAGTGTGGCCTGAGGCGCATCTCATCCCGTCAAATTTCCATTCGATTGCAACTTTTTTGTATTTCTTCAGGACTTCATCAATCGATGCAGCCTTCTCCGCGAGCATCACCTGTATCGGCTTACCGATTTCTATCTCAACTTTTTTCAGCCCGCTGACTCCCTTTTCCTTTGCTATCCGCGCAACTTCACCAAAATCTGCAACAATATTCAAAGCGTAATCTACGGCACCAGCCGCTTCTTTTTTGTCGTGCTCTCCCAAAAATGATTTGACAATTGCATCACGAATTAGTCCGTCAGATACGCCAATCCGCAAATTTGCAAGAATTGTCCTGACTATGTAACGGGCTTCCTTCGGCTTTGCGGAAACAATCATCTCGGCGATTATGTTCAATTTTTTCTCCTGCGAACCTTCGCCAGTAACTTCGGCGAGCTTTTGCATTTCTGTAAAAACAAAATCTATCGTGAGTTTTTTCTTGGCGAGAGTGGATTGCTTTCTCGATTTCAAACACTCCTCTGCAACTAATCCGAGATCTCCAGTTTTTTTGAATTTTTCGACAACATCGGATCCTTTGAAACCAGTGGCTTTTGCTACAGATTTTATGATCATTTTGTCCGCAATTCCAAGTTCCATCTGCGAGTATCCGGGAAAAACAGTTCCGCGTACTAGCAAAACAACTTTCTCGAGCTCGGTCGAAGGAATTTTCGAGAGAAATTCCGCGAGAATTTCAGCCTTCTTCAGCTTGGACGAGACTCCTTCAAGTCTTTCATAGGTGTCCGCGAGAGCCGAATATTCCATGATAATGTTTAAGCCGAAGCAAGAATATAAATGTTGAATGCCGTTTGGCGATGAACCCGTGACTTGGAACTACGGTTTGTGTGAAAGTTGCCTGAAGAATGCGGGCGAGAAGGTGGAAATGATTCGGGAATGAATTGAGAATGTTTGCACAGAGTTTTGGGTGTGTCCGCAGTGCGGCTCTACGAAAAGGCTTTAACGATTGCGTGCGAATCTTATTCTAGATTTACATGAATGTTTTTGAAGCGATAACCACGCTCACAATCACGAAGGATTTCCACAAGGATGTTGTCGATGAAAAGATGATCGGACTAATTCTGCACATAGGTACTCACGCGCCGAGCGCTGGAAATTTGCAGGAATGGGAATTTGTTGTCGTGGAGGAGAAGGAGAAGAAGGCTGCGCTTTCCGAGGCTGCATTAAATCTTAGGCATTTGAAGATAGCGCCGAGCGTCATAGTTATTTGCGCTGATGTGAGGAAGGCCGCGTTGAAGTATGGCAAGAGGGGGGAGGTTGTTTA
>CAYJUY010000044.1:0-5193 GCA_964373485.1 uncultured archaeon | reverse complement strand
CCGAATTATCTTGACAACGTCACCGACTTTCGCGTTGAGAATTTTCACCATCGGGTCCGTGTCGAGGATTCGCGGGAGCTGCCGCAAAGTGATTCCGAATTTTTTCAAGACATCGTCCCGCTCCTTCTCGCTGAGCAGCTCGTGTTTTGGTACGATATCATGCTTGACGATATCGAAATCCTTCATGCGCTCACCAAAATATTCCAGAAAATTCTTCAACTTGGGGAACTTGCGATAAATTCATTTGACAAAAGTAGGTTCGTGTAGCTTGTTCTTGCGGGAGGCTTACTATAAGTTTCACCATTCTCGAGATGGCTTCGCATCACCAATGGCGATGCATCAACTTATTATAGAGTCTCCAGCCTTCTTAAAGATATCGATTTCGCAAATTTTCCTTCAAAATTTTTAGGTTAAGTTTATTTTGTAGAAAATATGCGAGTTTCCTGTAAGATTTACCTGCCCATTTGCCTTTTCTATTTCCTCGAACTACAATAAGTAAATTTTTCTCTTTTTCAAAAAAGTAACTTCAATTGTTCCATTTTTCGAAATATGCCAGTGTGGTATCTTTTTGCTTTTAAGAAAAGTTCTCTTTAATTTTGAATTCTCTGATTTAGACCACAAATTAAGAATAGAGTTTATTTTAGCAGAAGGAACTCCAGATTTTGTTCGAAATTTAATTGCATCATACAAATCAAAATTAAAAAGCGCCCAGGCCGGGATTTGAACCCGGGTATGTTGCCGTCTTAACGACGGTCTCAACCGTGACAGGGTTATGCGCCCAATCGGGTTTTGCATCCTAGACCACTAGACGACCTGGACTTGAAATCGTATTGACTCTTCCTCTTTAAATAAATTGCAATTTCCAGAAAAAGAATAAATGTATTGGCAACGTCGTGCAGTTCCCGTGCTCGCGCACAGTACAGCGCACATCGCTGGAAGGCTTATCTTCTGCGTTCGGAATGAGAGCAGGAGTTTCCCCTCCGCTTTGGTCGCCAACAAAATTATAGAGTAATTTTCGACTTATATATCTTTCTATAAAATTTTCTAACCATAGACATGTTTAACATGATTATAGCGTTCTTTTTGATTCAAGTTATATTCTGCAATACTATCTGACAAATCCTGAGCGAATTTCTTCAAGTCTTTCAGAGGATTGTCTTCTAAAATCTCTAACATATTTTTGAATGTAGCTAGCTGTGACTCATCCAAAACACCATTTGGTCCTGTCAACCTATCCAAAACACCATCGGGTCCTATGGATTCTATTGAATGTATTCGGAAACCGGATAAAATTATTTCATTATCTTTCTGCTCAACCTCGGATAATTTTTTATCCGCAATTTTTATTTCAATAACTTTCATTCCCCTCTCTAGCTCTTTAACTTCCTTTTCAGCCGAACTGAATTTCAAAACAAACGGATCGTATATTGTCTTAACTAACATGTAAGAGTTGGAATTACCTCGTTCTCTGTATAGTACATCTATGTGAAGTTTATTTTCTCTATCAACATAATCACCAAAGTCCACAGCCTCGAGACCGAACACATCGAGAAAATTGGTAATTGATTTGTTGGTAGCCACCCACATATAACGTTCTTTTTGTTTATTTTCTTCACCAATTTTATTTTCTTGTTGAATTTCTTTTTCAATTATAGTTGCATATACCGCCGAACTTTTTTCCTTGACTATATAAGCATCAATTCCATCGGGTTCTTGGTCTGACATACTAAAGTTTATCTTGAAATTAAAAAATTTAAGCTTTAATCTCAACCATCAATTTCCGCTTAAGAGGCGACCTCAAAATATTATATAAAGAGAATACTTCTTTTGCTGATTTCAAATCATCCTTTTTAATTTGCATAAATATTTAAAGTCCCCGCGGCCGGAGTCGAACCAGCAAAATCAATTCAAACCTTCAAATCGCTTTATTAATTGGTCTTGCTTCTCTATGCTACAAAATCCAATTCTTATAAAATCCTTTATTTTTACTGAAAGTTCATGGTTCACCTCTATAGTATTTCCTATTCTCGAAACTCTACGCCTCGGATAAATCATAGATTTTATTCCCATATTTTGTAACATCATTTTTTCATCTTCAAGGATATTATTTTGTGGTATAAATTTTAGTTGACTTTTATCCAATTTCGCTTGAAATATAGGATAATTGTCTTTAAGGATATGAGTTTTCTTCCACCTTAATGTTTTTAGTAAAGTACCATTTCTAAATCTGACTGATCTTCCTAGTCTAATTGTCTTATTGTCATTAAACCAACCTTCATCCGAGAATGAGTGGGACAGCCATTCTCTAGAAAATTCTTTATTGTTTATAACAAATTTTGGTGCATGTATGTTAGTAACTGACTTCCTTCCAAAATTTTCTATATATCTAGAAATTATTGACACTAGTCTGAAGTCTTGAGACTGTATATGAGTTACATTACCATCTAACCATTGTCCAAATAATACTCTACCTGAAAATTTCTGTAATAATTCTTTAAAATGTTTGATGGATTTTGAATTTGTGTTTATGTAATCTATTTTTGTAGGAGAAATACTACCATCCGAATAAAGATGCGATAAAATTCCAATAAAATTATTTGACATATCGAATTTAGGATAAATTTTTTCTACATTCAAAACTTTAATTTCTATATTTTTCTTTACAGTTTTTCCGTCTTTAACTTTGTCCAGTTCATTTTGCTTTAATATAAGCTTAGGTGGAATCGAAACATAGTCTGAAACTTTTGATTCGAAATTAAAGTTATTTATGCTTAGTTTTAATTTGTCTCCTAACCTTACACCAGTAATATTACAAAATGAACTGGTTATTGGAAATCTACACTGTAAATTAATCCATTTTTTATCTTCTCTTCTTGTTATCTTTGGATTACATCTAACTTTTACATTAATTTTCCACATTATAGAAAAAGGGTGTAGCTGTTGCATATATCTTTTGATAGCTCATTTCCAGTTCTAAAAGTAAAAAAATCCCGCCTAGGAGAGTCGAATTTGAGCAGGTTATTTACCTGTCTCCCAACCCCTCCGTTTCCGAGCAGTCGCTGATTTACAGCACAATCAACAAACGGATGCTGTTTTCATCCCGTACTGTGCTACAGCGGAGTGCTCTACCATTACTCTTGCCTTTCAGCAATTTGAGCTAAGGCGGGATAAACAAATTAGATATATGAAGGAATAAAAAGCTACTTGCCCTTTGCTTCTTTATATGCATCGTAAGCAATTGCTACGCTAATTGAAAGAATCGACAAATACCAAAACAATCCAAGAGTTTCAGTTGTCGCATTTGGAGAAGTTTCGATTTCATTGACATTTAGCGCAATGACTAAAACACCAATGTAAAACAATATCAAGCTGATTAGTAAGCCCAGCCCTAAACCTATTCTCCTGCCGTTATAAAGATAGCCAACACCCCATATGAAAAAATTTAATATCGCCGCAATCCAAGGATTTTTTCTTTTAGCCATATCATTAACTCGTTGTTCTAATTACAACAATACCAGACGCAACTGATTTCTTGCGCCTCTTCTTGTCGGAGTAGTTGAGCGTCGCTGGATTCAGCCTGAGAGTTCCTAGCACATCCATCTTCGGCTTGATTCTGTATGTCATGACCCTTTCCTCGCCGGCGCGCAGCGAGTCGAACTTCCACAAAAGTTCCGTGCCGTTCACAGTCTCGCGCATCGTCGGCTTTACGGTCTCGAATTTCGGAACGACTCTTGCTATCGGAGGCACGAAGTCCCTCACGGCCAAATCTTTCACCTCGTGTATCGATCTGTTGAAGACTTCAATCGCAACAGGAACCTCGCTGTCTTTTGTAATCGGTCCAAAGAACCTCGACCTCTTCGTGATTCTGACAGTGAACACAAGTTTGAATGCGAAATACACCACGGCAATAATTATCAGTATGCTTCCCCAAATTTTCCAAATTGCCAGCTTGTAAACAACTTGCACGGTTTGTCCAGGCTCAACGCCGCTGAAGATCCAAGTCACTCGCACAGAGCCTCCAACATTTTCCACGCTCGCAGGCTGAATGTCAGAAGCAAATATCTCCCTCGCAAAACTTGGAATCACTGCGATGAGTTTTATTTCAGAAGGCGAATTTCCCTCGTTCCTAGATGTTATAGTCTTTGTCAAATCAAAAACTCCAGTCGTCTCGGACTCCTGCTGCGAAGTTTTTGTGACTTCGCCGACTCTGAAGTTCACAGACTTCACGCTGGCAGTCTGGCCCTTCGAATCCTTCAGAATAAGTTGCGCGCTGTAAACTCCTGGCTCTGCAAATTGTTCGAACGTGTACAAATTGGAAAAAGTATTCTTCGACCTTTCTGGCAGGAAAGATATCGCAGTCTCGAACCTCTTCACAAAAATTCCGCCTTTCGAAATTATCGTCTGCATCGCGTACTCCTCAAACGTATCACCTCCTTGGTTCGCCACGACAGAACTTATGTTCATCGTCTCGCCAGGCTGGTAAGTGAATTTGTTCGTGTTGAGGGACAAGACAAACACAGGACTCCTTCTCAAAATATTCACAACAATCTCCTTCGTGAAGGATATTGACGGGTCGTCCAGGGCTGCAACTGTAAGCGAAAACTCCCGCGGTATGAATTCGGCTTCGAACAAAGAGCTGAAAGTTACTTTGATTGCGACAGATTCCCGTGGTGCAAGAGTGGCGTGGCTTAAAGATGGGTCTGCAAAAACTTTGTCAAGAGAGCCAGGGAAGATTGATATGGTGAACGTGCGAGTCTTGCCATCGTTGTTTGTTATCGTCGCGTCAACCGAATCTTGGTCTCCGTTGAAGAAACTCACTTCATTCGAAGACAAAAAAATCGTCGGGTCAGTTTCACCTTGCGCAAAAACTGCTGACAAAAACATCAAAGAGAACAAGAAAAATGCCGGCACTGTCAACAATTTTTTCACTCGACCACCACTAATAATATAATTTCAATTTCGGACACTTTAAATCTGATACATTTTCTCGAGAAATCATTTATTGTTACTTTTTCTTTTCTCTCTCATGAACTGCATGCCAAATCGGATCGAAGTCGATGTCTATCTTCTGGTCGTACCTGTTCACGTGAGTGATGTTCTCGAACGGATTGATTTTGCGATCCTCCTTCGCGCCCTTCGGCTTGCCGATAGGCATCAGTATCATCGGTCTTAGATTTTCCGGCAGGTTAAGTA
>CAYJUY010000043.1:0-5202 GCA_964373485.1 uncultured archaeon | reverse complement strand
ATTCATAGAAGTTTCTAAAAATTCCGATAGAGATTTGGTTGAGCATCAAACTCTTGTAGCAAATCCTATACCTAGATTTGAAGTTGATTATTTAAATTTGTCTAAGAATTCTATAAGCATGAACAATATTTCAAATCTACAAAATATTACAAATCAATTTTGGGATATTATATTGCAAAAACTAGGGACAAACAGAAATGAAGTTTCTTTACCTCATATCGTAAATACTAAGGGCTTAGAACGTGATTATTTTGATAGCAATAACTATTCACTTAATTTGTATTGTGACAATGAGTTCCATTTTATAAATGGGTTTCAACACGAAAGTATCCACGCAGTTCATTATATCTTGAGTAATGGCGAATATGCTAAATCAAAAATGAATCCTAAGGAATCTGAAAAATTCATCTTCAAGATACTAACAGACCAAAATTTTATGATTGATAATTTTAAAAAACATAGTTGGGAAGAAGGTTTAGCTTATACTTTAGCGGAAAAACTGTTTGCTGAATACTGCAAAATTAAAAATTATAATTTTTCTCTAAAGAGTGAATTTTCTTTTTCTGTAAAAGAACATGAAAAACCTTACTTTCCTAAACACCATACCGAATTAGGTTTGAAACTTGGTAAAGATACAGGTATGGGAGCATGGGCAACATATTTTCGGGAATATACAACTTTAGATTCTTTAGCTTCTATAGTTGGTTATTGTTGCGTATCTAGATTAGACGAAGAAATTCTAAAAACTATGGTTAGATCAAAAGATGCACATACTTCACCTATTCTTGAATTAAATACATCGTACTCAAAACCTGTAATGCGTCATATTAGACGTTTAGTTAAAGAATATTTGAAACGTGGAACTTACTTTGATGGAATTGTTGTCGAAGAACTGAAAAATTTTATTCCAGGAATTAGTTAGTTCTAGTAGAAATAATCTTACGTGACTGCACCATTCCGATAGCTATATTCTACTATAGCTAAGAATTTATGAATTGAAAGCTACAATCTTGTTAAGAAATAGAAAATCCGGTGTGGGACTAATGCTAGTTCCTTTACATACCTCCTCAGCGCTTACAACTAACCAACGTTTTACATAGAAGTTTATCGGAATTCTACACGTGTAAAGTATTAAGACATGGAATTGAAATAATCAAAAGATTGAATTGAAATCCATCGAATTTTCTTTTCATGCAGAGCAGCGAAGGAAACAGCGAGGCATGAGCAAACAACAAATAATTGAGGTCATAGAAAGACCTGAATATCTTAACTAATGGAGAGAAAAATTCTTATTCTTGCTTTATTCAAATCCCCAGCTGACTTTTCGGGTTGGAGTAATTCTGAAAAGATGGTTAACCACTTTCACGATTGGATTAACTTGGTAGTAAGGAAGTTTTTCGGTAAGCAATTTTGATACTTCATTAAATTCCTGGTCCTCTATAACTTCTTCTGACTTACCTTGCACGACGACCGCTTTCCTAATTCGGCCGCCGTCCTCGTATATGTCAACCACAAAACCTACGTTCGGATTCTGCTTCATATTCACGAATTTCTTTGTAACGTCTCTTGTTGTGAAATAGAAAATTCCATTGTGAAAAGCAAAAATAACTGGCGTGACTTGCGCATGATTTTTTGGAGAGACTGTAGCAAGTCTGCCGACTTGTTGCTCGTTCAAAAAACTTATTTCGGCTTCTGAAAACTCCATAAATAGTTATACGCGGAAAAAGATTTATTATGCGAAGATGCGAAGCGCCAGTGATCCAACCTGGTTAAGATACGAGCTTCCCAAAATTTGGAAAAAGCTCGGTATCCGGGTTCAAATCCCGGCTGGCGCACAGAAATTTTCCTTTTCTCTGCTAAAAGCAAGACGCATATCTTACCAGACAGTTTCGACGAATCCGGATTCCCTTATTTCTTCGTCTTTCGTCACAACTTTAGATTTCAACAACTTCGCTGTAGCGACTATGATTCTGTCGTGCATTTCTGGAATTTTTAGTTTAGGCAACTCCTTCACTATTTCCAAATTCATTGGCACGGGAACGAAATTGTTGCTTATTTGAAATTTGTCAAATAGCTGTTCCAAACTAAGAGAAATCTTGCCGCTTTCAATAAGGTAAATGCACTCTGCCAAGGCTATAGTTGGCACAAACGTTGTGTCTTCGCCTTTCTCGACTGAAGAAAATGCCTCGTCGGCCCTTTTTGTCAATTTGCCTAAAAGGTAGAACACCATGAATGCGTGTCGGCCACATAAGCCATTCTACAACCTACAGGCCATTTTTAAACAACGACTTCTTAGCTTTCCTTATGCTTTTCTCCAGCTCTTCCTCGGAAACTTTCAGTTTGGCCATCCCCCTAAAAGACACATTCTTCTTCGGCATTTTTGATTCCATAATCATAACTTTTATTATCTGTATCTCGTTTTCTATTTTCCTAAGTTCTGGATAGATGCCCTGCTTCATAGATTTCACTTACTTTAGATTTGGGCTTAGTCGTTTATATATTTCAATGATTTCAATCCCGCCTGGCGCATGGACAATCATTTCTTGTTTTTAATTCCGCATAATTTGATAGCCCATGCTTCATTCGAAAACTCGCTTGTTTTGCAGTATTTTTTGATTGCTTTTCCTAAACCAGCTTCTGCTAATGCAGCATTAAGTTTAGTCTCGCCGCAATAAACAACGCCGACCAATCTTCTGTAACTACCAACTTGCTGGTTATCATCTTCATCAAATTTTACTGCAGAATTCAAACAAAGTTTTTTAACAAAATCTGTTGCCTTTTTCCAACCGACTTTGTCTTTCGTTTCAGGAGTATTTATTATGGCTAACCTAACAGTTGTCGATTTGTCTAAAACTAGAGTATCTCCGTCTTTAACTTTTGTTATGGTTCCAGTCAAGCAATTTGCAGTTCCCCTGCACTCGAAATGAATTGCCTCAGCGGGGTTTATGGCTGCAAAAATTCCGAAGAAAAAGGACAACAAAATATTTATTAGACAAATAAATTTTCTTTGTCTCATATTAGGTCTAAAATTCCAAGTTTGTCCAAGCCGAGAATCGTTGCGACAGAAACTGCCGCTGCAGCAGCTATGATGAACAATATGACAAATAGAATTATTATCGGAAGAAATGTCACGAGCAGAGCGCGGCCAGTGGATATTCTCTGCTGGTTCGACAGCGCGTAAACTTTGACGATTATTCCCCACACCACTCCTATGATTGGCCCAATCAATGGAATCCAGGCAAAAAGGAAACGCGGCAGCATCGAGTATGCCTCTGCGTTGTAGGTCTTCTTGTAGTCTTTTTTCATGAGCCTGAAAAGGGTTTTGCCGAAGAAGTGCGTTATCGCCGCGCCGATGAAGGGCCCGATGATCGCGGACAGCAGGAAGAGCGGTATCGCGAAAAAAGCGCCTGCCCAAGCCGCTAGCAAGCTTCCTTCCGGCCCTACAATTCCCAAACCCAGCGCAGCAATTAGCGTCATGAGCACTCCTGACACAAGCGATGTTATCATGAGCCTCTTGACGAACTCGCCATACTTGAAGTCCTTCTTCGTATTTTTCTTAGGGTCGAAGATTACTTCCTTGGCCCACGTGAAATAGTGCCAGCACATTGATTGTATTTTGATTTCGGCGTTTAAAAACTTTCGAGAATTCTTCATTCGAATCCACGCTTTGCGAACGAAAGTAACGCTTTTAATAAAGATTAATATTTCTGACTTCATAATCCAATCATGGAATCCTATGGCTGGCCGCTGATTATGACTAAACTCTCGGGGCCGGTGGACGGCACCTTGAGAATGCACAACTATGCGCTTCTGGCACGGCTCAACGACAAAAAACTTTCAGAACTCGGCTTCTATAGAGATTGGAGATTAGGTCCTTATGGCCCGTACAGCCCAGCCCTGGCGGACGACATCAAGCACTGCGTGAAGAGAAAACTTTTGAGCGTCGAATTCATGACGGGGGAGTTCAATCCAATAAGGAAGTATACTCTGGTGGACGACTTGGGCTTCACCGAAGAATCTGGCCGAGAGCACAAGAAAGAATTCGGTAGGATGAGGCAGAAACTTGAAGAATGCTCGAAGATGAGACACCCTGATTTGCTGCATCAAATATACTGGCTGGCGCCTGGTTATGCAATGGTCTCGAGAAAAGGTTTCCCAGAAGAAATGGGAAGAGGCGAATTCCAATCGGATTCGGAACTGGGAACCTTAGACATCTTTATAACGCAATAACTCGCGCTATTTTTAAAATTTAAATGCCTTCGAAAACTACATATTCTAATCGTGATTTAATTGGCAAATAGAACAGGTCCAACCAACCCGCTGCTGAAATCGGCGATAGAAATTTTGAAAAAGGAAGAATCGAATCTGTGGAAGGATGTTGCCGAAAAACTTTCCAAGCCAACCCGCTCAAGAGTAGAAGTTAACATCTCTCAAATCAACAGGCATGCAAAAGATGGCGAGACAATTGTCGTGCCTGGGGCTGTTCTTTCTGCAGGAAATTTGACGAAGAAAATAAATGTCGCTGCCTGGAGATTTTCCGAATCTGCAAGAGAAAAAATTCACGAAGCCGGTGGGAAAACTTTGACAATCGAGCAACTGAAAAAAGAAAATCCGAAAGGAACGAATGTAAAAATAATGGTGTAAAAAGTGTCTAATGATAAACCAGCCATTCTGACTCAAAAAAATCTAACATCGAAAGATTTAGAAAACTACAGAAATGAAGGGTGGGAAATTTCTCAGAAATTATTGTCAGATAAAGAGTGGGTAGGAAATGTGCCAGAAGGTGGTCTTGATAAAAAAATGGAATATGTTATGAGGACTCTTTGGAAAACAGGCAAGTATAGAGGGAAAGGAATTCCACACTTGCTTCTTTACAATGTTATGGCGTATTTGCAATATGATGGTGTTAACATGGAAATTCCCTATTTAGAATGGCTTAAGGATGATGATCTTATTAAGAAAAATAAAAAAGATCTGAAGAGTGTGGGTTTATGAAAATATACGACGCTGAAAACCAGATTCTCGGCCGCATGGCTTCTGTGGTAGCGAAGGAGCTCCTTAAAGGGGAGGAGATAGTAGTCGTGAATTGCGAGAAGTCCGTTCTCGCCGGGAACGCGAAGTGGAAGAAAGAGTTTTACGCCCACAGGTTCGAGCGCGGCGACCCGATACACGGACCTTTTTTCCCGAGACAGCCGGAGGGAA
>CAYJUY010000042.1:0-5276 GCA_964373485.1 uncultured archaeon | reverse complement strand
TACGTTTGGACTCATGGCGGATACAACGTAGACCGTTTCTTCGGCTTCTATCCAATACACATCAAAGTAGGCAGGGCCGACGTGAAAAGATGGAAGAGGCTGTTGGCGGAAAGGGGGTGGAAGGCGTTCCTGTCCGGGGAGAAACCAAAGGAGACGCTTTTCGGAATCTTCTTTATCCTGTACCCTGTAGAAAAGCTGGAGGCCGAGAAAGTCGGTTCGTTGAAGGCAGATCCGCTCAGGGATGCGGTAGAATTCTGCAGAAGGAACGTGTTCTCCTTCGAGCCCGCATTGGAGATGCTCGATGAAGAGTACCGCCTGGGTCTGAGAGCGAAGTACAGAGAAATAAGGACCAATGTGTGATGGCCATGTTTCGTGAAGATCTGGAGAGCAGGGAGGCGGAAATCATCAAAACCCTGTCTTCGCTGCGTGGAGAGTTCATCGTGATAGGAGGCTACGCCGCCAGCGCGCTGTCTGCCCACAGGTTCTCAGTAGATTGTGACATCGCAGTATCAAGAAAGGACTTGGGTGAATTTAGGAACCAGCTAAGGAAGGAGGGGTATTCGAAGAAGAAATCAGCCAGGGGCTTCGACAAAATCTATGGCGGGTCTGTGGAGATTTACAGCAAGAGGAGCAAATTCGGAAGTGTGTCTGTTGACCTTTTCATAGACAGCGTTACTTCACGCAAGGCAGGCGCTGCCTGGAGCTACGACTACATCAGAAGCAATTCCGGCTGGACAACGATCTCTGGCGTAAGGGGTTCTGCCAGCGTGCCGGTGCCTACTAAAGAGCTGCTGATGGCTATGAAGATACACTCAGGCAGGGATGCCGACATGCGCGATATAGTGATGCTATGCGAGGATGTCGACTGGAAATCTGTGGCCAGGCATGCGGCACGAGGAGAAAAGGCAGTTCTGTTGAGTATGCTGACAGATATCATCAGCAAGATGGCCCAGGAGCAGTTCTCCTCATCCCTAAGGGCCACATTTGAGCGGAGGAGCAAAGTCGAGCCGCTAGTGTCGGCTTGCAGAACAGGGCTGTCGGCATTAAGGACGCATATAGAATCTATGAAATAAGAATCAAAAATTTCAGGCGAGGGTGTGAGCGGAAACAATCTTGTGAGCGCGTTCTGAATTAAATAGCTTACTGCAAAATAACTTTCCGAAAACCGAAACTAATTTCTGTAGACGTGACAAATAAGCAGTAGGAAAATTCGCCGCGAAGAATCATTGTTTCTACACTGGAAAAGGAAGCGTTCCTCCGGGTCCATAAAATTTCAAGCAAAAATCTGACTTTTTATTCTTCGATTTCAAGTAATAATTAACAGCAGGTTGACAAATTGGGGAATTAAATGTACGAAGGGAAGCATACGGGGGAGAAAAGGTAATAGATGCGATTGAGGTTACTCTGCGTTATAGCACAAATGCAAAAGGGCGTGATTTGGAGCATGACATCATGTTATTTGAACTAGGACTTTATTGTGAAGCCCTGAAAGAAGGAGTAAGATTAGCAATATTGCCCAATAGAGAATACAAAAACGCTAAAGGCAAATCCACGAAAAATCAATCATAAATGATTCAACCATTTCTCAAAATGAACAAGTTTCTCAGGAGGAATTCTATCGAATCTTTCTGGAAAGATTAATAAAACATAATCTCGATATTTTATCTGCACGGGCCCGTAGCTCAGCATGGTAGAGCAGCTGGCTCTTAAACTTTTGGAGCAACCAGCGTGTCGTGGGTTCGAATCCCACCGGGCTCATGAAATTTCTTGGTGAAAATATTTCTTTGAAATAGAGCAGTTATTTTGTCTCCTTTACGATTATTTGATCTTCTCCGGGAATGATTTCAACTTCCTTTCCAGTTTTTAGTTTCAACCTGCTAGCAACCTCATTTGGAATTCTGATTCCCACACCGGATCCGATTTTCAAAATTTTCACGCGAATCGCAATCCTTTCCCTCATCTTCATCACAGCCTCGTCCAGAACTTTTTCTTCAGTAAAGTTATGGCGGCAGTTCGAGCAGGTATAGCTGTCCACAAATACTCCGAAACCTAAATCATACCTTACCTTTTCCATTTTACCGCCGCAATTTCCGCATTTCATACCAACCACGCTCCATTTTGAAAGCATTTATCACCCATATTGTCAGTTCCTCTGCAGAGTATTCTGCATGAACCTCGACTGCAAATTTCTTGAACCGCTTAACATAGGTATACCTGTTTGCTACCCTTTCCTTTCTTGTCTTGTCAGGCGAGAGCACGGTTCTTATGACCAGCTCCCAGTCCACATCTGAGTGGAACCTCAGATAGTGCTTAGTGGGCCTAACTTTGATTACTTTCATTAAGTATATCTATGGTATACCTTGGGTATACCTATACTTATCCTTTGCCTTTTATTTTCTTTGAACTACCAACTTGAACAAAGAGTCGGCTCTCATCGGGCTCACTTCTTCGTTAAGAAAATACTATCAATAGGTGGTATTTCGATGAAAAGCAGGGTGGGGAGGATGAAAGGCAAAGCGAAAAACCTGAAAGAAGCCGAGACGACATACTCGTCCATGAACTTCAGGTTTTTCTTCGAGAAGATGCCACTAACGGAACTGAAGAAAGCTGCCAGAAACGCGAAAAGCGGCCAGACCATAATATATTTGTTGCAAAACCAAACAAAAATCTTTAAGTCAAAGAATTGCAAATTAATTACTCCACGGTGTGTCGAATGGTAATCGGCGAAAAGAAGAAAATGATTGTCAGCAAACTTGTCACGAGAATTCCCAAAGCAGATTGGAGGGCACAGAGCAGAGGAATGTTTATACAATCAGAAGTCGACAGGTTTGCAAAGAAAATGAAGGAAAATTTCATCACGCTTCTTATAACAATTATCGGTATGGCAACTGCATTGACTTGGAACGAAGTTGTCAAAGCACTGATTGACACATTTTTTGCAGAGAGAAGCGCCCTTTATGCGAAGGTTTATGTCGCTGTGATAGTAACAGTATTCACCCTTGTTGTAACTTACATGATTTCCCGAATAAGGGAGAATGGAAAAGTTTAGCCGAATGTAAAAGTGTAAAGAGCGAACTCGTCTGAATCTGATTGTAATTTAATCTCGTGTGTTTGCACACTATCCGTTTCAACTAGTTCGTACATGTCGGGCTTGTCGACAATGACGTAACTTCCAGTATTGTTAATTTTAACGTCTCGTCCTGCGACGGATCTTTCAAGCGGCTTACCATCAAGAAAAATATAAACGCGATACTTTTTTCCAAGAAAAGGTTTCAGCACCGCATTGGCTTGTCGTGCCGTGTACTTCAATACAACATGACCATCCTCATCTTTTTCTTTTCGAATGAACTCTTTCTCCTGCGTCCAATCTCCGCCCAAGTAAACAATATTGTCTTGATGACTGCTGCGGTCGACAAAATGCGTGCAGCTTCCTGGAATACATACAGCAGAATTTCCAAAACCTTGGCTTCTTTCCCAGCCTAAATAAATTTCTGGAGTCTTTCTTTTCATTAAATCAAAAACTTTCATTTTTTCTTCATGTGATAATACATGTTCCTTCTCGATTGTGAATTCTCCTTTCACGCCAATTTCTACTAAAGCATCGATAATTTTCAATTCAAGCTCGCGTTCCCCACCTTCGCCCGCTTGCTCCAAAATTATTTTACTTCTTCCATTTACAAGAGCGCGTCTCGGCCAATATCTATTTCCGTATGCAACCCACGTAGAATTTTTCCAATCGTTCGCAACAGGATAGGTTATCCCATATTTTTCAAGCGCCTTCTGTATATTCTCATCTTCCTTCTCAAATTCGAATTCTGGAGTGTGCACACCAATTACGATCAGACCTTTGTCCTTGTATTTTTCGTGCAGCATTTTCACGTGCGGAAGAGTGCGAATACAATTCACGCACGAATATGTCCAGAAATCTAAAAGCAAAACTTTTCCACGAAGTTCGCGAATCTTAAGCGGCTTTGTATTAAACCATTTTTTAATATCTTTTAGTTCTGGTGCGTCAGGATCAAACATAAACAATTATTTGGAAATTTGTCCACTTAAAATTCTTTTCACATATCTCGCGAGCATATCGATTTCGATATTTACTAAATTTCCCTTTCTCTTTACACCAAAAGTAGTTATTGCAAGAGTGTGCGGAATCAATGCGACAGAAAATTTATTTTTCTCAACATCGACAACTGTGAGGCTTATCCCGTCGACTGCGACAGATCCCTTTTCTGCAATATACTCCATCAAATTTTTCTCGCAGGAAATCCAGACTTTCGAAAATTTTCCTAGGTTTTCCTTTTCCAAAATTTTTCCTACTCCATCAACATGCCCCATCACAAAATGCCCATGATTTCTATCAGACATTTTCAAGCTTCTTTCAATATTGACTTTGTCTTTCTCTTTTAGCAAACCCAGATTAGTCCTGCTCAAAGTCTCGGGCATTAGATCAAATGCGGCAATTTTCCCGTCGAGTTCTGCAACAGTCAGACAAGCGCCGTTAATAGAAATGCTATCGCCAACTTTTGAGTCTTTTGCAAAATCTTCGCCAATTTCAATGTGCAATCTTTTTCCTTCACCATTTGGTTTAATATTTTTCACGACTGCAAGTCTCTCTACAATTCCTGCAAACATTCACTCACCCTTCTCTCGAAGGAATTCCAAAGCTTCCTCTCTGTCTTTTTCCATTTGCTTGATAAGCTCTTTCTCATTCTTAAAGTTTTTCACATCCCGCAAAAATTTTATTATTTTTACATTTAATTCTTGCGGAATTTTTTGATTTTGAGAATTTAATAAATGTACTTCCACAGAAATTTCTTTTTCTCCAAAGACAGGTCTTGGTCCTACGTGTAAAAGTCCAAAGTAATTTTTTCCAGAAATTTTTGTCTTGCAAATGTAAATTCCAGAATTAATCTTCTCGTTAATTTTTAAATTAATTGTATGAAATCCTAAAGATTTCCCTCTTCCTTTTCCTTTACTCACTTTTCCAACGAAATTATTTTTTTCCATAATTGGATATCAAGAATTTTTGAGCAAAATTACAAATTAATCTTAATTAAATTGCAAAATTTTAAAATAATCTCTTTTTCTTGGACCAAATGCAAACAGTTGTACGCGTTAGTCGGGTGCTTCCATCCATAGCCCAATATCTCTTTTTTATTCGGCTTGATTCTGTTTATGTCGCATTGCTCCACGACAACAAGATACGCATTCACATCATTAGTGAAAGAAATTCCCTTTGAAACACCAATTACCGAAAATGATGAGAGTTTTCT
>CAYJUY010000041.1:0-5292 GCA_964373485.1 uncultured archaeon | reverse complement strand
GAAAAATCTATCACAACGCCATTCGGTAGCTCAACACTCTTCCACGACTTCTCATCAATGAATTGAGCTCCCAAGATGTCTTCTTCGCTATCATACCAAATTCTTTCTGTCATAAAAATCAATCCAGCCAAAATGCTGTTATTATTTTCACCTTGTCCTTACTTAATCTTTTGTACACAACCCTCACTAACCTTCCCGAAGTCGGCACTCTGTAAATTGCATTCAATACATCTTCCCAATATCTGTCCTTGAAAATTTTTGATTTTGTTATTACGTAATCTATCAGTTCGTCTGTGATCTCTTCCTCTTTTGTAAATTTCTTCTTTTTCCAGTGAACTGAGTGAACTATCCACAGCAAAATCTGAGAACAAATGCTCTATATTTTGTTTTAGAACTCCCTATGGTGGTCGCAAAAATTTATATACTACTTTAATCTCGCCTTAAACCACTCTAGCCATCTTTCGTAAATCATTTTCGAGTCGAGTCCGCCGACTTCTTGCCTGACCTGATCCGAGATTATGTGAAAGACTTCGTTGCTCTCGACTGACCAGTCCGACTCAAGAATTTCCGGCCGCTGCAACTGCTCCGCATAATCCACAGTCGTCTGTTTTATTTTCGTGCGCAGCAAAATATTGTCCCACACCAAATCCCACGCGCCTCTCCACTCTCGCACTCGTTTTGCAATTTCATTCAGAACTTCTGACTCGCCATCAATCAGCGTGGCCGTCGGTTTCAATCTGTCCTCTTTTGCCGAATACTCCATCAGCGGGACGAATCCGCCTTCGTCTTCCGGATCGTTCTTCCATTTCTTTCTCACTTCGGTCATCTCCACAACTCGCCTGAACCTGTGCAAACCGTCCGGCGAACGAAGCATATTTGCGACAGTGATTATGTCAATCGCTTTGAAACTAGTCGGCTTGACCCCCAAATCGTTCACAACTCTGTCAAAAACTCCGTAAGGCGATTCGCCGTGAATTGTACCGGCGACTACATTCGCAAGCGCACCGATTCTCATCGCCTCGAAAAGCGCAACTGATTCAGTTGATCTTACTTCACCAACAATCAAAACCGAATCTCCAAGTCGCAATGCTGTTCTCAACGCTTCATCTGGCGGGAGTTCTGTCTCGACTTTCGTGATGACTGATCTTGATTTTAATCGCGTGATGTTGTAACCAAGTTGTCTCATTTCGTCGACGCTCAACTCAAGTGTGTCCTCTACAACAATTATCCTGTGCTTCTTCAAAATTTCGAGCATGATTGAATTTAGTAAAGAAGTCTTCCCGCTGCTCCTTCCTCCGGCAATCAGCATGGCCCTTCCTCCGTCGACGATAAAATTGTTCAATCCCGCGAAAAGCGAATCGATGTAACTGTTGCGGATGAAGAGCGGGAGTGTCCACGGTTTTTCTCTGTGCCGCCTGAAAGCGTATGCCAGGCCGTATGGCGAAAGCGACCGAGTGATTGCTGCAACTCTTGCTCGTCCTCCAGGAACAAGCAATTCCGTGTCAAGAACCGGATTCGCCTCGTCGAGCGGCCTTCCCGAAAAAAGTCTGAACCTGGTCGCCCACGCTTCCGCATCCTCGCGAGTCGGAATCAGATTCGTCTCGCACTCCTCGAAATCCTGGTGGAAAATGTAAACGGGCGTGGTCCCGATCGGGGAATTTACGAAAATGTCCTGAACCCTTTCGTCGGCGAGAAGAAGCTCGAGAATCCCGAAGCCCGCAGTGTACCTCGTCAAGATTTTCGCGAGATTTTCCAACTCTTCTACAGACAAAGTTATGCCCTGGCTCCCCGCCAAATCTTTCAACATATCTCGCCCGATGTTCAAAAATATTTCGCGAGATTTTTCTGGCTCTGTAAATTCTGCCTCGCTCGGCTTGTGCGCTGCAAGATATCTTCTTCCCTGGTCGAGAAGATTGTACTGCCCCTCGGTCAGCACGAATTCCTGCGGAGTAACGTGATAAATGTAGCGTGCTTTTCCTGGTATCTGAAAAATTTCCACGAGCGTGTTGCCGATGTAATATTTTTCGAGCGACTTTCCATTTTTCGGCGGCATCGCCATGTAGCGAGTTAGCATGAAGTTCGGCCTGATTACTGGCGTGAAAAATTCTCTGTACAGAGTCCTGTCGCCGAACTTGAATTCAGAAATTCTTGGAATCGCTCTGCGAATCATTGTAGTGTTCTCGATCGTCGCCATCATCGGCTCGAGACAATTCGTCAGAAAATGGTAGTGGCACTCTTGGTCCGGCCCTAGAGTCCGCGCCACGCGATTCTCAGAGTTGATCATTATGTTCAGCCTCACGTACGCGCCGATCGGGTCCTTCCTCAAAACTTCCAGAATCAAAAATTGCAAATCAGCGAGCCTTCTCGGCGTGTGCTTCTCGCAGCCGGGCGCTTCAATATTTTTGATGCTCAGCAAACGGTCCTGGTTCAAAATTCTGTCGTATGCGTACGCAATCTCGCGGAGCATTTGCGTCTGCTCGAAATCGTACTCGTTCTCTCGCGTCTCCACTAGAATCACGCGGCTGACATCTTTCACTTCCAGCAACTTGTCGATCACAATCGCCATCGCGCCTTCTGAATCTTCTATGCTCGGAGGAATCGCCCAGTTCGACGCGTCTATCCGCAGCGCGCCCTCGACGACCTCGTACTGGACAGTGGGCATGTTTTAATTTACAGTTTTGTTGGATAAGTAAGTTTCCTATCAGATAAATTTTCCTTGCCCTCTCGCCGGAAATCCTCTTTTCAAATCAGCAATTAAAAATAATACCTTGCAGTACTAGATTCTAGATAGGTTGAAAGATGAAAGTGGAGTCTAGAAAATTTTTGATTGATGAATTCGACCTTTTTCATGAAGGGCGAAAGCTTGATGATTTTGCTTTGTATGCGAGCGGTGAGATGACGCGAAGATTTCTCAACACTACTTATGGAATCTCAAAAGGATTTTTCGAAATGATTGACGAGGCGTGCAAGCTTCTGAAAATACCCGAGAGGGCTCTGGTGCCTGGCAAATCTGCCATGAGGATAAGTTTAATAGGATCTTCTACCAAGCATTACGAGCTTAAAAAATTTCCATCTTATGAAAATTTCAAGAAAGAAATTCAGAAGGATTTGCAGACTCTAAAACCTTCTAAGATTTCGTTCCTTTACGGGAGAGATGGAGGATTTTTGTCAAATAGCTACGAAGAAAAAATATATTTGGGTTCGGTTGGTTTTGGCTATGATGATTTTACAGCAAACGAAATAGTCCAAAATCCTCTTGATGCTTTGGACGATATTTTTAATTTACCTTCAGAGCACATAACAGATCGAGAAAAAGAAAGAGTGAGAAGACATATCGAATGTTCGGCAGACACCGCAGCTGGAGTTCTGAAGCGCTCTTATATAAGCACGGATCTTGGAATGTTTAATTTTTTCAGACCGAAGCCTGTTCTCGAAGGTCTTAGCATGAAACTTTTAAGATATGTTACATTGATGTGGGAACAGAAACTTTATTTCAAGAATAAATTTGAAAAGTAACCAAGCTTTAACTATTTTTGCAAGTTTCCGCTCGAGCAAGCTTAACCTTATCTTTTCGCGAAACAACCTCATTATCAGCTAGGAGTTTAATTATGCAAAGTTCATACGCGAGCAAACTGCCTTACATGAAATGCGAATTCATTATGAACATGCTTGGAAAGGTTGCTACCGAGATTGATAGAACAGATGAAGACAGGCTCATCACGATACTTTATCTCCTTGAGGAGAATGTTTTCAAGAAGCGTTACAACACCACGATCGGCTACGAGTTCGACGAATTTTCGCCATCTTGCCCAGAGGACAGACGGTTTACCAGCGATTTAAATGCATGGACAACCCTCGGTTTCATCAAAGGTAGATGCGAGAATATAAGGCTGGATAAAGATGGAGAAAAAATATACAAAATGAGTGTGATAGACAAGGAGCTTGCGAAACTGTTCGGTGGAAAGGAAGAACTGGAATTCGTGAGGGGAAAATTCAGGGAATACCTTTCGAAACCTGATAAAGAGCTCTTCAACGAGGCGTACGACCTGTGGATGGAAAGGCATCCTGAAAAGAAACGCGAGCTTGAGACGCTCTTGCAAAGGCTCAATTAAATAAGTCGCGCGAGATTTGTTGATTTATATTTTCTCGAAACAAATCCTTAATCAATGGTCGAGAAGACTTCTGACATACGCGTGCTCGCGACTGAACTCGTGAAAAGAGTAAACGACGAGACAAGGAGAATCCGGCTCGTTGAGCAGAGCGTCGACAGGTTCGGCGCTGACATCGACAACCTCGAGAGCACAATCTCTGCGCAGAATGTGGAATTCAAAACGCAAATCGACTCGCTCGCAAAGCAAATAAAATCGCTTTCCGACAGGCTGTTAGTTTTGGAAAATACTGCGGCGAGAATCGAGAAGGAGCTTGCGAAGCGCGCGACGAAAAGCGAGCTCAAGCAAATCGAATCGTACATCAATCTCGTCTCGCCAATCACTGCAAAATTCGTGACAAAAGAGGAGATGGAGCGCGCAATCGACGAGAAGACGTCCAAGAAATATTGAGCGATGTATACACGGGTTTACACAGGCATATTTTAATAACAAACAAAACCGTAATTTTATTGTTGTGATTTTATGCAGCTGCCTTTCACGAAGAGGAAGCAGGAGCCGCAAGTAATTCCTGGAAAAGGTTTTGTCCCGATCGACAGGGTGAGGGAGATGGCTGCGCGCGGGTTCTCGGAGCCGGAGATGATCGATGTCCTGAGGAGGGAAGGTTTTTCAGCGGACGAGGTCGACAAGGCGCTCACTCAGGCGCTCAGAATCGGCGTCACCGGCGAACAGCCGCAGCAACAGCAGCAACAATGGCAGCCAGTCTATCAGCAGCCTCCCCAGCAACAGCAGCCTTTCAAATGGCCGTCCGAACAGCAGGCGCAGCAGCAACAAACTCCGAGCGGTCTTCCGACGCTGCAGTCGCTCGAAGTGCAGCCGCCACAGGAAGCAATGCCGCAGATTCCAGAGACAAGCCTGCCGGAGGGGTACTACGCCCAGCAGTACTCGAACGAAGATTATATTGATTATATCGTGCAGCAGAGGGTCGCGGAGATCACGGAAAAGATGAACGAGTTCCAGCGCCGCTACCAAGACTTGCAGAAAAAGATAGAGGAGTTGAGCGATCAGTTGAGAAACATGAGCGGCGGAAAAATGGGGCAAGCTCAGACGCAGATGCTGAGCAAGATCGACACATTCTCGGAAACAACCGGCGACATCGACAACAGATTGAGCGGCCTAGAGAAAG
>CAYJUY010000040.1:0-5483 GCA_964373485.1 uncultured archaeon | reverse complement strand
AAGGAATAGATATTTTTGTCGGCTCGAAAAATGCCGCTGAAGAAGCTGTTAAGCATCTGAAACAGAAATATAATGTGAAGACAAAAGTGTCGCATAAGCTTTATGGTCTCGTTCAGGGAAAGAAGAGTTATCGCGACACGATACTAGTCTCGATAAGTGATTGAATGGGCAAAGACAAGTTCCAGCCGACGCAGGAAGAACTTGAGATTTCCAGAATCAGAATTCCGCGACCGCCTGAAGTGCTAGGCGTAGTTGAGGCTCTTGTTGGTGGCGACAAAATGAAAGTTAAATGTGACGATGGAAATGAGAGACTTTGCAGAATTCCTGGGAAGCTGAGAAAAAGAGTTTGGATAAGATCGGGAGATCTTGTTCTTATCGAGCCTTGGACTGTTCAAAGCCATGAACGCGGCGACATTGGTTTCCGTTACACTCAAACTCAGGCGAATTGGTTAAAGAGAAAAGGTTACGTGAAGACAATAGAAATCGGTTAGAATGATTGAATTCGTTGCGATACCAGAAGAGAGAATGCAAATTTTGAGAGAGAACCAAATAGCATACAATAGAAAACTTGGAGATTTCTTTGACGTGAAATTTTCTGCGAATGAGGAAGTTGCGATTGAAGGAGAAGACTCGCTAATTGTAATGAGGACCAAGGAAATTATTCGAGCCTTTGGTCGCGGTTTTGATTTTGACGATGCGTTGAATTTGGTTGACGAAGATTACATACTTGAAGTCATCACGGTTTCAGATTTCGGCAGATCGAGGAACAGACAAATAGTACTGAAAGGGAGGATAATAGGGACAGGAAAAAAATCGAAAAATATTATAGAAAAATGTTCTGGCGCAAAGATTGCGGTATATGGCAAGACTGTGAGTGTATTGGGTAAATGGGAAAATGTTAGATTAGCAAGAGAAGCGATAGAGATGCTGTTGAGAGGGGCGAAGCACACAACAGTTTTTCGCTTTCTCAAAGAGAGGAAAATGTTCTGAAACTTTATATTTGAAGCAAGCTATTTTTTAAGGATAACAAAAACGAAGTGAATATTGATGGCCGACAACATAACAGCGGAAGAACTTTCCAAAAGGATGCGAGAAGTTAGTGTAGCCGAATTTTTCGAAAAGAATAGACACCTCCTTGGATATGAGAATCCAACAAAAGCGTTATTAACAATTGTGAAAGAACTTGTTGACAATTCTTTGGACGCGACAAATGAGGCTGGAATAATTCCCGTCATTAAAATTTCTGTCAAGCAACTTTCAGAAGACCGCTTCAGGATTTCCTCGGAAGATAACGGACCGGGAATAGTTGAAGAAAAACTAGCGCTTGCGTTTGGAAAACTTTTGTATGGAAGCAAGTTCCACAGGTTGCGACAATCAAGAGGCACACAAGGAATTGGCGTTAGCGGGTCTATTCTTTATTCGCAACTGACTACAGGGAAGCCCACAAAAATTTCATCGAGCACAGGTAAGGCGATACACGAAATAGAACTGATGATTGACGTCACTAAAAACGAACCGAAAATAATTTCCCGCAAGGAGGAGAAAAATCCCGACAAGTGGCATGGAATCAAAATCTCCATGGAGGCGGAGGGAAGATACATGGAAGGAAAGCAATCTGTTTCGGAGTATCTCAAGCAGACCGCAATCTCGAATCCTTATGCAAAAATAATTTACGACGGGCCAAACGGCAAAATTACTTTTGAAAGAGTCACAAACGAAATGCCAGTCCAGCCGAAAGAAATCAAGCCTCATCCTTACGGCGTAGAAATTGGAATTTTGAGAAGAATGATTGCCACAACTAGCGCAAGAAATGTTGTAAGTTTTCTAACAAATGACTTCTCGCGAGTTGGAAGAGGGACTGCTACGCGAATCTGCAAAGTTGCAAAGATAGATGCAAGCAGAAAACCGCAAAGCCTTGCACACGAAGAGACAGAAAAATTGCACAAATCTATGCAACAAGCCAAGCTTGTATCTCCTCCTACAAACGTGTTATCGCCGCTTGGGGAGAAACTCATCGAGGAGGGTTTGAAGAAAGAAGTCGAAGCTGAATTTTTTGTTGCTGTGACAAGGTCCCCAGCAGTTTACAGAGGCAACCCATTCCAAATAGAAGTAGGCCTCGCATACGGGGGAAAACTTTCTCCTGACTCAACTGCACAGCTTATGAGATTTGCAAACAAAGTCCCTTTGCTTTATCACCAGAGCGATTGTGCCACGAGTGAAGCGGTGATTGAAACAGACTGGAGAAGATACGATTTTTCGCAATCGTCCGGCTCGCTGCCGCAAGGACCGCTTGTAATTCTTATTCATTTCGCGTCAGTCTGGGTTCCTTACACGTCAGAGGGGAAGCAAGCGATAGCAGACTATCCGGAAATAGTTAAAGAGATAAAACTCGCGCTGCAAGAGGCAGGAAGAAGACTTGCAATCTATGTCAGACAGAAAAATAAAAGGCATCTGGCGCAAATGAGAAAAGAGCTGTTCGAGAAATATATACCAGAGCTTGCCGAGTCGCTTGAGAAATTGACAGACGAGAAGAAAGAAAAAATAATTGAGAAGCTGGAGAGAATTATAAAGAAAGGTGGAGAAATTGGTGGAGAAGAAACAGGAAGCCAAGAAAAATCTGAAACAACTGGGAACTAAAGTTGTTGGACAAATTGACGAAGGTAAGAATCCCGAGTTAGAGGTGCCTATACGCACCTTATCAAACGTTAGATACGATCCTGCCACGAAGATGATCACCATAGGCAAGGGATTTGCAAAAAGATATTTCTTCAATGTTGGCCATGTGAGAAAATTTGTGCAGACAATCGAAGCTGCAGCCGTTGCAAAAGAATTGATTGAAGTTGGAAAGCATCTGAGCCTCAGAGAAACTTTTTACAGGATGAAGCGAACTCTTCCAGACTCGAACATAAACCTTGTCGACGAGCAGGAAGAGTCTAATGCTGCAGTGGAAGATCTTGAACTCATTAGCGGCACCTCGAGGGAACTTTTGCACATAAACGCGAACAAGCTTGGCTCTGTTGCCGGAAAAGTTGTAATTCGGGACAAGGAAGACACGATTGATTGGAGCAAACTAGGTTCAGGTGGCTGGTCAATTCCATCGAACGTTGAAGATATTGTTTTCAAAAAAGTTGATGCGAAGTTCGTGATTTATTTGGAGAAGGCTGCAGAGTGGGAGAGACTTCACGAGGACCGTGTGTGGGAAAAATTGAATTGCATAATTATTTCTTCACAAGGCCAGGCGACTCGCGGGATAAGGAGACTGTTGCAAAGACTGCACGTAGAACACAAACTCCCAGTATATATTCTTGTTGATGGCGATCCTTGGGGAGCGTACATCTATTCTGTAATAAAATACGGATCGATTTCGCTTGCACACATTTCAGAAGAGCTCGCAATTCCCGGCGCAAAAATGCTAGGGCTCACCGCCGACGATGTTATAAAATACGATTTGAAAAAACATTTGATTAAATTCGAGGAAGTAGATTTGAAAAGATTGGAGCAAGTCAAAAATTATGAATGGTTCAAGGATAATAAGCCATGGCAGGAACAGTTCAAAAAGTGGAAGGAATTAAATGGAAAGGTTGAATTGGCCGCACTATCTTCGAGAGGAATCACATTCATTTCCGACAAATATATTCCTGAAAAAATCAAGAACAAAGAATGGCTAGATTAATTTTTGAATAAGTTCATAGTTCATATTTGGAGAGATTTTATTTTTCCAAAATTTGTTTTGATTTCGATTGAAGCATGTAAACTTTCAAGTCTTTGAGTCAGTTTGTCTAAACATTCTGAATTTTTGTAGTATATCCCGATAATTATGTCGGCATTGCTGTAATTTCTGTTCAAATTTAACGAATAAGTTATTCCAGGAGGCCTTCCATCTCTTAAATTATCAAATTCTTCTTTTCGAATGTTTTCTACTTCTTTTAGAACTTTCTTTATTACAGACTTGTCCATGTTGCAATTAACTAAAAATAACCTTCCATAACATTGGAGGCCATAAACTTAGTAGTGGTTTAATATTTAAAAACCCAAATTTTCTTCAATGGTATTAGATTTTCTTTCTGGTTTGTCAGTCCTGGGATATCCTGGTGTATTTTTGATTTCATTAATTGGAAGCTCGACTGTTGTTTTTCCTGTACCATTTCAAATAATAATTTTCAGTCTTGCGACAACGCTAAATCCAATAGCGCTCACACTCGTCTCTGCGATTGGTGCTGCAATTGGAGAGATGGTTTCGTTTTTCATAGGGAAATATGGGCGGAAGGCCTTCGTGAAAAAACAAGACAAATGGTTGAAATTGTTGGAGAAATGGTTCCACAGAAATGGCTTCCTCACAATTATTTTTGTCACAGCTACACCGCTTCCAACTGATATCGCCGGAATTTTAGCTGGGGCCTTAGGCTACGACAAAACGAAATTTTTTCTCGCTGTATTGATAGGAAAAATCATCGTATCGTCTGTAATTGTTTACGCCGGCTTCTATTCAATCCCTTGGATAAGCCAGTATCTTGGAAGCTAGCAATCGTTTAAATCCTCCGCGCTTTCTTAATTAAATACATGCCTCAGTAGCTCAGTCTGGTAGAGCACCCGCCTTTCGGGAAACAAAACCGAGCGGAATGTAAGCGGAAGGTCGAGGGTTCAAGTCCCTCCTGAGGCTCTTTCAAACAGTCATCAATTCTCTTAACAATTTTGATGCAGCTACATCTATGAATACTTGAAACTCTTTAAAATCCCTTTCCTTATGCACTGCCAATGCATATCCTCTTGCATAAAAATTAACGTAAGATATAGCATGCTCCTTAGGACTTAGATTTTCACAACGTTTTATATAATCATTATCCAAATTAAACCAAACGATCTTTTCCATTTCATTATAAACCACTGCAGGATTTTCTAATCCCAAGTAGCCTCTATTCCAATTTATACCGTAATCAGTTTTTATTGGTTTGTCCCTCACTTCGGGATTTGGCATACGAGGTTTTGTTTCATGTTCTTGTTTAAATTCTTTTTTTTGTTCACTGTATTTTGTTTTCATTGCATCAACGATTTGAGATCCAATTTCAGAATCTGTGGTTACAACAAAAACATCTTTCGGAATCTCCCCCATCTCTCTAATTACATTCTTCATCAGTTTTGACAAAAGTCGCATCGTTTGTCTTGTTTTCTGAGAAAGCAATTCGCGTTCGGATGGAAAGTTACTTTGGATATAACTTTTGACGACTGAATAGAGGATTTGATAATCAGGAGAATCAAGATCAAAATCGTTTCTATTAGCCAAAGGCGTCAACCAGTTTGTGTTGACATAGCCGCGAACGGGGTGAGTTGGCGCTGGATTGACTTCCCTTACTTTTACGCCTCTGCATAGAACATCTATTGAAGAACCTTTCTTGGATACAGAAAGCATGCCAGTTATATCGCCCTTTCCAGTCTCGATTTTTATTTTCTTTCCAGAAATTTCTTTAGGCTCAACTTTTCGCTCA
>CAYJUY010000039.1:0-5540 GCA_964373485.1 uncultured archaeon | reverse complement strand
TCATTCCGTTCTCGTGCGCCCACTCGACGCAAGTCAGGAAATTGTCAGGATTCTCGCAGAACCTCTCGCACTCGTCCATCTTGCATCCTCCCGGACCGGTGAAGCTCCCGATTTTCTTCAGCCTCTCGATTTCTTGTTGCGGAAGGAACTCGTTCTCCTCGATGAATCTTATGCACACCTCGAAATTCTCGTCCGCGGAACAGTAAGCCTTGCACGACCTCTCGTCGGTGCAGCCGCCAGGCCCCTCGAACTTGAAGTTCCCGTGCCTCTTGATCATCTCAAGCTCGCGCTCAGGTACAACATCATTCTCCTCCAAAAATCGCACACACTCGTCGAAGTGCCCTTCAGCCATACAATATTCTATGCAGGTCTCCTCGCTCGTGCAGCCTCCCGGCGTTTTTCCTTCGGCAACAAGTCTTGCCATCTTCCTGTCGATTTCTGCCAACTCTCGCTCATCTTCTTCAATCAATCCGCTCTCTTCAGCAAAATCGATGCACGCCTCGACATTTTCCAGATTGCTGCAATAAATTTCGCATGCCTCCCTCGACTCGCATCCTCCAAGATCCTCAATCGGGAACTCTATCTCTTTTATTCTCTCCGCCTTCTCGTCGAGGTTGTACTTCTCGATGAACGCGTCGCATTCCGCTTTGTGCGCAGGATTGCCGCAATAAACTCCGCACTTGAACTCGCTCTCGCAGTTGCCGAGCTCAGCGACAGGAAATTCTATGTCCTCGGCAGACAGCGCCAGCACCGTGACAGAAGCAAATATAAGAGTCAGCACAAATGCGAGCGGCGCTGCAGGAATTTCTATTTTCATGCGATCAACCAAACGGATTCTTGTACTCAAACGGGTTCGTTATTTCGAAGGGATTCGCCCGATCCTCCGCGTTCGCGAACGGGCTGCTGCTCGGGACCAGATTCTCTCCGCCTCCAAGAAAAGAAAAGCTCGGTGCTATCAACAAGTTGAAACTGCTACCTATACTTGCAATCAAATCCGGCGCGATAAGCCAGACGACAAGTACCGCGGCAGCGAGCACAACTATTACAATAACAGCAATCATGATAAGATGCTTGTGATGGACTTGAGGAATCTTTGAAAACGCGGGCATCAATAATTATTTAGCTGGGTCGGATATTAAACTTTCTTCTTCAGGTTATTCAGGGAATCAAAGTCGATGTGACAACCGGCCCGCCTGTAGTGCCGCTGGGGGCAAGCGAAGACAAAACAAGAATTACGAACGCGAGTATCACGATGATTATCAACGCAGTAAGAATCATCTTTCCTTCGCTGACTTTGCTGCTTTTCCTCGCTTTTTTCATTAATAATCTTTTTTGCAAGCTTTGTATTAAGCTTTAAATTCCAGCGAGCAAAACAAAATTAGTGAAACAATTGCCGCCGAAAAAATTTGGAATCGCTGCCGACCCGATAATTCTTTATGGAAACAAAGTTTTGCTGATGAGAAGAAGCTATGAACCGTTCAAGGAAAAGTTTGAATTTCCCGGCGGTTTTATGGAAGAAGGCGAGACCATCGAGGAAACTTGCGTGAGGGAGGCGAAGGAGGAGACTGGTTTGGATGTAGAGCCTGTAGAAATTCTCGGCGTATATTCAAAACCAGGACGCGATCCTCGCGGCCAATTTGTTGCTGTTGCATTCATATGCAAGCCGAAAGGAACAAATGTGAAAATTAGTAGAGAAGCAATCGAAGCACGCTGGTTTGATTTGGAAAAACTCGACACATCAATTTTGGGATTCGACCACGGAAAAATGATAGAGGACTTGAAGAAATGGAGAAAGCGAAAAGGAACTTATTGGTCTACAAGAATTTAAATGAAGGAATCTTAATTTAAAGATTTAAAAATAAACTAAACAAATAATTAAAAGTGGTTTGCATGAACCCGAGAAAGAAGCCAAGCTTTACAAGATGGATGTCGCAGTCTTATGCGCGACTCGGCGAGAGCTGGAGGCACCCGAGAGGAAGGCACACAAAAGTCCACAGGCGCGAGAAAGGCAAGATAAGAATGCCGGAAATCGGCTGGGGGGCTCCGAAAGAATTGCGCGGAAAGCATCCTTCTGGTTTTTACGAAGTTATTGTCAGCTCTTTGAAAGATTTGGAAAAGGTTGATGCAAAAACTCAAGCTGTAAAAATTTCTCACACTGTTGGAAAAAAGAAACGTGGGGAAATTGTAAAGAAAGCTGAAGAAATGAAAATTAAAGTTTTGAATCCGTGAATAAAGTTAAATCCTTTATTTTTGAAATTTTGATAAGAGATGTACAATACAACAAAAGCGTTGCGTGAGTCAGCTACAAAATTTTTCAATTTAAAGGACAAGATTTTGGTACAATATTTTCTTAACTCAAAATTTAATGTCATAACAGCTGGAGTAGCTGCTGCAACAACTGGTATTGTCATTCGTTATTCATTAGACGATATTTTAAACTTACCTGTGCTTGTAGAGTTTGCTGATGCCACACATTACTGTCTTGACGAAGGGCGGCTCATGCTCTGGCCTGAAAAATCTGAACCCTATGATGTTGGAGAAAATCTGAAACTTTTGACACGTGTTACAAAACAGGTTAATGCGATAGATTTTCAATTGATTGATTTTTATGATGGCAAAAAGGTACTTGCGGAAACTAATATAACTAACATAATTAAATGTTACATACCGCCTCAAGATATGGGTCTAATTCCCGAAACAAAATCGCAACTTTTAGAAATCAAAGCTATTGCTTATGACAGTAAAAAAGATATTATTCACGTTACAGCTGATTTTATTAAAATAAAGAACAAAAGTTCGTAATTTTGAAACATTTATAATCCTTTTCTATGAATTAATGGTATGGCAAGTTTGCAGAAGAGATTGGCAGCGAAAATCTTGAAAGTCGGCCAGAGCAAAGTATGGTTTGACACGACAAAGGCTAAAGACGTATCTCAAGCGATTACCCGCGCGGATGTAAGGAGACTGATTTTGAAAAAAATTGTGAAGAGGCGCCCTGAAAAAGTTAGCATGCCGAAGGAGCGTGTCGAGGGAAAAAAAGGGCACGGGAGCAGGAAAGGCTCGAAACATTCTATCGTTGATGCAAAAACAAAATGGATACAAACAGTCAGGCCGCTGAGAAGAGAGTTGAAGGAATTGAAGTCTTCGAAAATGATTGACAATCCGACTTACAAGCAAATGAGAAAGCTTGTCAAAGGGGGCACGTTCAGGAGCCGCTCGCACCTGCGATTGTACTTGGAGCAGCACGGTCTGCTGAAGAAGAAGTGATTTTATGAAAACAAAGTCGCCGTCACCTGTGTTGGGATTGGCAAGACGAAGTGATGCCGCATGAAACTTTCGCCGACTTTCAGAATGCCGTTCAAAAGAAAACTTGAAGGGAAGACTGATTACAAAAGAAGGCTGATACTTCTCGAATCGAGGAAGCCGAGGCTCGTGGTCAGGCGCAGCCTCAAATACATACAGGCGCAGATAGTTCAGTTCGACGAGAAGGGCGACAAGACGCTGGTATCGGCCAACAGCAGGTCGCTCAAAAAACTTGGATGGAATTTTTCTTGCGACAACACTGCGGCGGCTTATCTTGTCGGCCTCGCAATCGGCAAAGTCGCGCTGAAAAATAAAATCAATGAGGTTGTTCTGGACATAGGATTGTACAGGTCGACGAAGGGAAACAGGATTTTTGCAGTTGTCAAAGGCGCGATCGATGCCGGGTTGAAAATTCCAGCCGACGAAAAAATGTTCCCAAGCAACGAGAGAATATCTGGAAAGCAAATCGCAGAGTTCAACAGCAAGTTCAAGGATTTACCTGCAAAATTTGAAGAAATAAAACAGATGATAAACAGAGGCTGATGAAATGGTAAAAAGAAAAGACGAGCAAGTAGAAGCAAAGATTGCAGAGCCTGCAGCGAAAGAAGTTCCTGCAGAAGAGGAGAAACTCGAGGAAGTTGTCGCAGCGCCAATTCCTGTAGAGCCGGTCGAAGCGCCTGCAGAAATTCCGAGACTTGTCGAGGAGAGCGCACTTGAGAAATGGGTGCCGAAAACTAAACTTGGAAGAGCTGTTTTCGAGGGAAAGATAACTAGCATCGATGAAGTTTTCAAATCAGGTAAAAAAATAGTCGAGCCGGAAATTGTTGACAAGCTTTTACCAGGACTGAAGAACGAGTTGGTTCTTGTTGGGGGGAGGGCTGGAAAAGGCGGTGGAGTCCAAAGAATCCCTGTGAGGATAACTGCGGCGATGCACAAGTCAGGAAGAAGATTTCACACAGGCGCGCTTGTTGTTGTTGGGAATGAGGATGGGATAATAGGGGTTGCTCAGGGGCGGGCATCCGAGACGAGGGACGCGATAAGAAAAGGAATTGAAAAAGCGAAACTAAACATTGTTCGCATCAAAAGAGGCTGCGGCAGCTGGGAATGCGGATGCGGCGCAGAACATTCGGTTCCCTACAAAATTTCTGGGAAATCTGGATCTGTCAGAGTCAAATTGCTTCCAGCCCCGAAGGGAGTTGGCATCGTGGCGGAGAATGAGGCGAAGAAAATTTTGAAAATGGCTGGGGTGAAAGATGTGTGGGTGAAGACTTTTGGAAACACTGGAATGAGGATCAATCTCATCAATGCACTCTTCGATGCGCTGAAAAAGTTGTACATTTACGAGAAGGTTGAATGAGATGTATGTTGTCATCAGGCTACGCGGCTCAATCGGAATCAATCGCGCGGTAGGCGATACCTTGACGATGATGAGGTTGAAGTCGGTGAACAATTGCGTCATATTGCCGGAGACGCCTGACGTGAAGGGAATGCTGCGGAAAACCAAAGACTACATAACATGGGGGGAAATTTCGAAGGAGACCCTTGCAAAATTATTGGAAAAAAGATTGCGCACAAAAGAAAATGAAAAAAGAGTCGACGCGAAACTTCTGAAAGAGTCAACTGGCTTTGATTCTTTTGAAAATTTTGCGAGCGCGATAATCGAAGGAAAAATAAAATTGCACAAGCAGGAAAATTTGCAAGCAACTTTCAGATTGACTCCACCATCGAAAGGATTCAAGTCAATCACAGAACATTATCCGCGCGGTGATTTGGGCCATAGGGGAAAAGAAATAAACGAATTGATAGGGAGTATGATATGAGTAGAGAATATACAGTAAATGAAAGGGTAAGGGACTGGCTTAGTAAAGAATTTCCAGAATTAGATATAGAGAATTCCGCAACTAAGATTCTGCAAAATTTTTTAGAGTATCCAAAAGAAAGTTACCTGAGCTTTTTAAGAATAAGACCTTACATGAAGCAACATCTCTTAAGCCCTAAAAATGTGAAAATAAAAATAAATTCTGGAGATGTTAATGAACATATACAAAAAGTTTCAAGAGAGTTAGGAGTAAATCCTGACGAATTGGTTGATTCATTTTTAGTGGTAATGTCTGCGGGTAGGTCTGAGAAGTATAATTTAATTTATGGTGAAAGAGAAAAAGAAGTAGATTTCGATTACACCAAATTTCCAGAAATATATATTACAAACATGAGCGGGAAAAAACTAATATTAGACC
>CAYJUY010000038.1:0-5593 GCA_964373485.1 uncultured archaeon | reverse complement strand
TACTGATAATAATCGCCGCGGCTGTGTTCAGGCACAGCGGGGGTGGGGGCTAGTCATGGCGTCGCAGATAGAGGCCGTCATCCTCAAGCTCAAGGGCCTCGGCTTCTTCGAGTTCATTCTTCCGTTCCTCCTCACCGCCGCGATTTTCTACGGCCTACTCAGGAAGTCTCAAGTTTTCGGGAAGCCTGAGGAAAATGTTGCGGTCAACGCGATAGTCGCGCTCGTCGCCGGCTTCATGGTCTGGGCATACCCGCTTCTCGCAGGAGTCCCAATAGAAAATATACTGTCCGAATTTTTCTTCAAGGGCACGATTGTGATTCTTATAATCTTGCTCGGCGTGCTCGTTGCTGGGATGTTCCTGCCGCCTGACCTGCCTGCGACAATTGGCAATATAGTCAAGGGCGGGAAGGGGCTCGGAATAATAATCGTGGCCAGCATTCTGGTGATTATCACTGCTGCACTCTCCGCAGGAATCGACAGGATTCTGTTTCCGTCTGGGATCGGTTTCGTCGGCGGAGTCGGTTTCGCTGGAATAGACCAGACGACTGTCCTCAGCGCAATCACTATAATAGTCATGGCCGCCGCGGTCCTGGGAATAGTGTGGGGCGGTGGCGGGGGAAAGAAATAGTATTTATCGTTTGCGGAGAAAGTTGATTTAAATGGCGACAATACAAGACGTGATAACGAACCTCGAGAACATCGGCATATTCCAGTTCTTCCTACCGTTCATTCTTCTCTTCGCGGTTTTCTACGGAGTGCTGTCGAAGACGAAAATTTTCGGCAACCAGAAGGACGATCCAAACGTAAACAAAATCAACGCGATTGTTTCATTCGCGGCCGCAGCCTTCATAATGCTCTATCCGGCAACAAGCGTGGCTGTGTTCACCCTCACAGACTATCTGGCGAACTTCGTCGGCGGCACGCTCATCTACGTCTTCGCGATACTTGCATTCCTGCTCGTGATGTTCATGATTGCAGTTCCGCTTGGCGGAGGCGAGGGGCCTAAGTTCGCAAAAGCTGGCACGATGGGCGTAATAGTTGCGATCGTTCTCGTGGCCGCGCTTTTCCTCAGCAGCGGAGGGACGCAGATATTCCCGGGCGTGGGTGTCGACCTGAGAAATTACTTCACCGCCGGATTTTTCTTCCCGTATGTAGACCCGACAGTCCTGGCCCTTGTGCTGGTACTCGTAATTCTCGCAGTCGCAATCTACTGGGTAGTCAAGTAAAGAATTTTAGAAAATTAATTTTTTAAAAAAATCTCAACTCTTGTATCTGCTGACTAGTTCTTGGGCAAGTTTGTAATTCTCCTTTGCCCCTTTCATTATGTCTTCCGAATAATGATTCACAATTTTGCTTAACTCGAAATCTATGAATGCCAATTTTGCGTCCCACTCTTTCAGCATTTCTTTGCTGCTTATCTTTACTCCTTTATACTTCAAGTTCTCTTTGACAAATGGTTTTAGTTGTTGATAGAGCTCGTTAAGGTTGAGTAAATTAAAATAAATCTGCATCGCGCCCTGCGCATTGTGTGACTTGTTATCCTTTGTTAGTTTAACCAACTCAGAAAGACCCTTTTCATACTTCTTTATTTCCTCTACAAGTTTCACCTTCTGCTCATCGTCCTTGTAAAGCTCAGCTATCTTACTGAACTTCTGTTCTCTTTCAGGATTCGACTCTGTAAGGGTACCTTGTTCATCTAATCTATTTGCCAATTCCAGTAAACTTTTCTGGCTCATACTAACCAATTCACAGTACGACGCTAAGCTTTAAATGCCTTTCGCAAGTTGCTGTTTTGTAATTTTGAATGGGAAAATTTCCATGATTAATCTCGATTAATAATTTGCTGACACAATTTAATATTGACTAAGATGCCCAAACCTAGAATAAGAATACGCAAAATAACCGTGATTGTTCTTGTAATATTTTTCTTGAGCATAGCGGCGAACTACAAGTTCATCGTGTTCGTCTTCACTGGGCTGGGCTATGCAATCGTTTCGCTCAGCGTCGCGGAGCACCCTGAGGGAGTGATAACCTCGTTCACACATCCGCCTTCTGTCGTCGTGAACAATCCCATGGACTTTTCCGTGAGCTTCAAAAATATCGGCAATGTCAACATAACCGAGACTATAATTATTTCTATAAACTCTTCCAGCATGCAGACCATAGCAACTCTGAGGGACGACAGCTTCAACCTCGGCATGGGCGAGATAAGGACGTTCACCACAAAATACACGCCGACCTCCACTGGCAGCTTCGTGGCTCACGTTGTTGTTAGCTTTGCCGGCAAGAAATCCGAGGCCAACACCACTTTCTCTGTTAGCGACGCTCCGTCCGTCACTTCGCCAGGTCTTGGCGGAGGTGGAGGAGGAGTCAGCTCCTTCAGAGGGCCAAAGATTAGCGAAACAATTACGATATCGGAAATATTTCCTGAGCAGTTCAAAATTTTCGAAATAGGACAAGAAGACGTTCTCAAAATCCAAGGCATAGAAATAGAAAGCAGGTCCTATGCGCGCAATGTCCAAATCATCGTGAAGGAGGCAGCGCTGCCGTTCGCAGTCAGCGCGCCAGTCGCTCCAGAAACCGGATCGACTTACCAGTATCTTGAAATTTCCAAGAGCAACATCAAGGATGAAGACATAAAGAAAGCGAAAATCAAATTCAAGGTCGAGAAGAGTTGGATAAATGAAAACTCGATCGATGAGGACACTGTGAGATTGAACAGACTTCAGGAGGGATGGAAGAAACTCCCGACCACAAAATTGGAAGAGGACAAGTCCTTCGTCTACTATCAGGCTGAAACTCCTGGCTTCTCCATATTCGCAATAACCGGAGATATTAAGATACTGACTGTCGAATATCCAGAAAGTCTCAAATTAAATCGCGGGCAGTCCTCGCTCGTTCAGATATTTGTGAGAAATGATGGCGACTTTGATGTTAACAATCTGGTGCTTTTCAGCGCAGATTCTGTCTTGTCTTTGGAAATCAATCCTACCGGTCTTAGTGTGCTGACCCCCGGCTCGTCCTTCATCTTTCTTATAACAGTTGAAGC
This sequence comes from uncultured archaeon, assembly GCA_964373485.1. Taxonomy (GTDB): domain Archaea; phylum Aenigmatarchaeota; class Aenigmatarchaeia; order CG10238-14; family SCSR01; genus JABABT01. The sequence goes on along the minus strand of CAYJUY010000038.1, from coordinate 2,544 downwards.
GCCGAGGGAGGCGCCTGTAGGAATATACCCAATCGACCTCACTCTGGCAAGCGACAGTATAACCAAGAAAATCCAGATTAAAATTGAGGTTGAAGTGCAAGAGCTTGAAGTAGAAGTCGAGCAGTCCATCAAGACGTATGAAAACTCGATCGAGAAGTTGGCTGCAGAAATCGAAAAGGCGCTGAGGGAAGGTAGAAATCCGTCTGCCGCAATTGAAAATCTGAACAAATCAAAGTCCGAGCTGGGAGCAGCGAAGCAACTTTATGCAGAGCAGGATTATGCAGGAGCGAAAATTAAATTGGGGAAAGTGAGGAAATTGCTTGAGGATGCAACTATACAACTCGCGAAAACAGTCGGGCCAAAAATAATTTTTGTCCCAGTATCGATTCCAAATCCTGAAATATTGGGAATGGTAGCAGGTACAATCGGGTTGTCAGCCTACGGCTATTACAGAAAGAGGAAGGAGGACGAGTCGTACAGGAAATCTATAAGGAAAGTGATTCAAAAGGTTAAAGGAGAGGAAGAATAGATGGGGACTGTAATAACTGTCGGATCTTCGAAAGGAGGGGTTGGCAAGACCACGTTGGCTGCGAACATAGGCGCGGCGTTGGCAACAGAGTTCGAAAAAAAGGTTTTGCTTGTTGACGGCAACTTGACTGGAGCCGGATTGGCATACCACTTCGGTATAAACTATCCGAAGAGCAGTATCGCAGATTTCGACGGAACAGACAGTCTCGCGAAGCTGATCCACTCGCATGCATCGGGAATCAAAATAATCCCCGGCCAAATTGGTCTGTTCCCCAGAGTCGACCCGGAACACGTAGCGAATGTGGTTAACAAAACCCGAGGCGATTACGATGTTGTCATTGTAGACTCGGCTCCATGCATAGGCGAAGATGTTCTTGTGGCGGTAAAATCGTCCGACAAGCTACTCGCCGTCAGCACGAATGACATTCCAAGCGTCGAATGCTGCATGAGAACCATTGAGATGGCAGACAAGCTCAGGAAAAAAGTTCTTGGCATAGTCCTGAACAGGGTAAGCGGAAAAATCTATGAGTTGAAAAACGATGAAGTTGCTTCTCTGTCTGGCGGGCGAAAGATTTTGTCTTGGATACCAGAAAGTGAGGAAATCAAAAAATCCGTCGCGCTGCAGAATCCTCTCGTCTTGCGCAAGCCACATCATCCGATATCAATCGAGTTCAAAAGAATCGCTGCAAAAATCATCGGCACTCGCTACGAGCCTTCGGGACTTTTGCACCACTTGAAATATTTGCTTGGCCTTCACGAAGAAAGAGAAACTGTTTTTAAAAAGGGATTGGATAAAACCAAAATTGTGCAACACGTGATGAGGAAAACTATTGACGTGGAAAAACTGAAGAGCGAGGTTGTGGATGAGGTAAGAAAAGAATTGAAAAGTGGGATGAAAGAGGATATGAAACAAGAGTTAATACAAAAGCTCAAACAAAAATTAAAAGAGAGGGGATTGGAATGAAAGAGCTGATCGGAAAACAAGCGAAAGAATTAGACATGCTGGCCGACGAGCTGGTTGAAATGGTTGCCAACTCCAAAAAGCTTGCGGATGTTTTGAAATTTTCAAAAGAGGGAGAAGCTTTACAGAAAAAAAATCTGATTGAAATAAACAAAATGAAAAACAGAATTTCTTATTTGGAAAGAAGAGTTGACAAGCTCGTGAGGAATTTCAAAACAGATATAGTCGAGAGCGCGAGACTCATCTCAGAAAAGTATGAAGATATCAAGAGCGAAAATGAAAAAAATGTTGACAATTTGCAGAGCCAGCTAGGCGAATTGAGAAGAGCTTTGTCCAAAATTAAAAAATAGAAAATTACATATCCAAATAAAATTCAAAAAATTATCTAAAGATTTTCTAAATATTTCTTTGACAAAACTTCCAGCGCACCACCTTCCCATTCTCTTATTTTTATCAGCTTTTCAACAAATCTTTTCAACTCTTTTTTGCCTACAATTTTCTGAAAATACAATTCCACCAGTACAGCTACAGATATTTTAATGCCAATTTTGTTTGCAATAGCAAAACCTTCTAGGTCATATGCCGCATCTACATCATCCATAATAAGCGCAGATATTTTATTTTCTAAACAACAAACAAAACATTCGGCTTCGCCTCTGTTAACGTCCCTTGAAAGAAGATTTTCTACCCTTTTCTGATCCTTAATTTCCACAACATTTATACTTCCTTTTCCAATCAGTTCGCCGGCAGCTTTAGCGGATTTTCCTTCCAAATCCTTGTATTTTGCCAGTTCTTTAATCTCTCCTTCTACAGCATTTGGTATAGTTATGTAAATTATTTCAAGTGATTTTTTAAGTGCTCCAATCATTTCTAAAGAGACCAAAGAAGAGGTGTCCATTACTGCTTTTATCATTTCAACCCTTTTTCAAAAGACTTCTTTGCAGTTTCCACAAAAAATGCTACCTTTTTTGCTTCCTCATATCCCAAAAGTCTTACCATCCCTTCGAAAGAAATTTTTCCAGCGGCAAATTTTTCAGCTACAATCTTTTTTATTT
>CAYJUY010000037.1:0-5901 GCA_964373485.1 uncultured archaeon | reverse complement strand
GTTCAATCCGACTTGGGTGAACGAGCCTGCCGTCGTGTTGGAAAGTTTTGTCGTCATGTTGAAGTTGCTGCATTCCTTGCAAGTCACTAGCGCCTGAATCGAAATCGCGGAAAAATAATTGTTGATCATCCTCCTGTTTTGCTCGGCTATGTCCTCGCCGAAAAAATCCAGCCTGCCCCTGAAGACCCCGCCGATCGTGAGGAACAGCGCAAGGCCTATCATGAAGAAAAGTATGAACTGGATTATTTGAGACTGCCCCTTCGCGCTCATTTAGACTAGTAGAATTTTTATATCTGTAACAATTAAGTTTTTGCTGCCGACAGTCTGCTGCTTCCTATTGTCGAACTCGATCCTGATTTCAGTCTTCGATGCAGAGGAAAGTATAGGGCTTGCAGGATGCTGGATCAAATTTATTTTGAAGCCGTTCTTCTTTTCCGCATCCTCCACCTCGCGCAGGTGCAGCCTGTAGGTTATGTTGTAGAATCCGCTCGTCGTGTTGTCCGCCCTCACGCAAATAACGGACGGCTCGTCCTGTCCGATGGTTCCGGCAGCAGGCGGGCACGACGCGCCGGTCAGCGATATCCATCCCCTGTCTGCCGCATAACTGGTCACTCTGCTTTGGAAGCCGAATTCGATCGTGTTGTTCTCAGATCCGATGAAGTTTCCGGGAAAAATTCGCGTGACGCCGCCGACATCAAGCGCAGCAGTGTTCTTGCCGCCGCTGTTCGCGACAGCCTCGATCTTTGCAGGCAGCGAGTCTGGGCTGGCGGTGTTGAAGAACGCTTTCACCCTCTCCTCTATCGCGCGGTCCTGATTTTTTTGGATGAGCGGGAAGACAAGAGTGTAAGCAAAACCGAGCAGGCCAATCGCGAGGAGCACTATGATTACAACTGCAATTATGTCAGACTGCGCCTTGAGAAACTGCATATTCATCTATATCGGCTTTGGGGGAAATAAAGGTGGACGCCTGACCATGCCTGGCGGAGGCGGCCTCTTGAATTTCTTCTCCATGTCTTCGAGCGAACTCATCACGGCCTGGTTGCTCTCCACGATTTTCTTGTTGCTGTCCACAATCTCGGCCATCTTGTCGAGCAGGGGCTTCATCGTGTCGACAGAAGCGCCGCCATATTCCTCGCCCGCAGAAGCCTTTATAAACGAAACCAACTCGTCAAGTTTTCCTATCATGTCCTCGAGCCTGGAAGGCAATCGCGAAAGTTCTATCCTCAACGCATCGTTCGCTTTCGCAAGCTCGTCGACAAGCTGCTGGTTCATGCGGATTATTTCCACAAGCTCCTTGTAGAATTCCTTCGAATCCACGCCGCTCGTCCTGCTCTCGATTTCCTCCATCCTCTTCTCGAGTTTCCTCAGCGGGGAGACAGGAATCAGTTCGTATTCGTGCTCGGACTCGTGCTCGCGTTCCTTCATCTTGTTTTGGTCCTGCATCGGCATAATCGCACCAGATTGTTAATATTAATTAAATACGCGCAAATAAAAGTTTGTATGGCGGTGGCTCTGGAATGAAGTTCGAGAAGTCTGCAGGCGTGATTGTTTTCAGGAAAGAGAAAAACGCACCTTTATTTCTGTTGCTGCAAAACAGCACAAAACTATTCTGGGACTTTCCGAAAGGAAATATCGGCGAAGGCGAGTCTGAGGAAAAGGCCGCGATGCGCGAGCTTGAGGAGGAGGCCGGACTGACAAAAGTTAAACTGATTCCCAGTTTCAAAAAAAGAGTCCAATATTACTACACGCTAAACGAGGAGAGGATATTCAAGACACTCGTGATGTTTCTCGGCGCGACAGACGAAGAAAAAGTTTCACTTTCATGGGAGCACAGCAAATACGAATGGCTTCCGTTCGAAATTGCCAAAACAAGATTGAAAAAAAACAAGCTCGAGTTGCTGGAAAAGGCGCACAAATTTTTGGGCAGCAGATTAAACAAATGGGTTAGATAGATATCGAATTATATTTATTCTCCGCCTTCGCCCATATCAGGCATTCCGCCTGGTCCCGGCATTCCGCCCCTGCCCATCTTGCTCGCGGAAATCACATCATCAATTCTCAAAATCATTTCAGCAGCTTCTGCAGCAGACTTTATTGCTTGCGTTTTAACTTTCAGCGGCTCGACAATTCCCTCCCTCTCGGCGTCAATCACGCCGCCTGAAAACACTCCAACTCCAGCATTCATTTTTCCATTCTCGTGCTCGGCGCGAAGCGCGACAAGGATGTCAATCGGATCAAGGCCAGCGTTTTCCGCAAGAGTTCTAGGAACAATTTCCACCGCATCCGCAAAAGCTCTTACAGCGAGCTGCTCTCTTCCTGAGTATTTCTGCGCAAGCTTTCTCAACCTGTTCGCAATCTCTGCCTCAGGAGAACCTCCGCCAAAAACAATTTTTGCATCCTCGACTGCAGAAGCGACCGCGCCGACCGCATCCTCCACGCTTCTATCAACTTCGTCGACAAAATGCTCGGTGCTTCCCCTCACCAAAATCGTAACAGCCTTCGGATCTTTGCAATCCTTTATGAAAGTCATCGCCTCGCCGCCAATCTTTTTTTCCTCAACGATTTTTGCAAATCCCAAATCTTCCCGCGATAAATCGTCAAGATTTGTTACAATCCTTCCGCCAGTCGCTTTCGCAAGCGCTTCCATGTCAGATTTCTTCACGCGCCTGCATGCCAAAACTTTCTTTTTCGCAAGATAGTGTTGCGCAAGGTCTTCAATTCCTTTTTGGCAAAGCAAAACGTTCGCCCCGCTCGCAGCAACTTTTTCCACCATTTCTTTCAGCATCTTTTGTTCTTGTTCAATGAACGCCTGTATCTGCTCCGGCGAAGTTATTCTTATTTCCGCGTCGGTCTCGGTTTCCTTCACTTCAAGCGCGACATCAAGCAGCGCAATCCTCGCGTCGTCAACAACTTTCGGCATTGCTGGATGAACAATTTCTTTGTCGATGACAATTCCGCGCACAAGTTCTGTGTCATCTGAAGAGCCGCCATGCTTTTTCTCGCGCTTTATGTTGTCGGTGTCCACAAAAAACTTTCCGCCCTTCTTCTCCGCGACAGTCCTCACGGCGTCAACTACAATTTTCGCAATCATAGGCGAAGCGCGCTCCACAGATTTTCCAGACATTGAAGTTATTGCAATTTTCTTCAAAGTTTCCACATCATCAAGAAAAACAGGTTTTGCTATTTCGTCCAAAATTTTCAACGCCTCTTCCTTCGCAATTTTGAAACCACGTGCAATAACTGTTGGATGAATTTCTTGATCAAGAAGTTCTTCAGCTTTCTTCAAAAGTTCGCCAGCAATAATTACAGAAGTTGTTGTTCCATCACCGACTTCTTCATTTTGTGTCTTCGCAACTTCAACCATCATTTTTGCTGAAGGATGCTCGATATCCATTTCCTGCAAAATTGTCACACCATCGTTTGTTATAACAATATCACCAATCGAACTTACGAGCATCTTGTCCATTCCTTTTGGACCGAGAGTAGATCTTACTGCATCTGCCACAGCTTTTGCAGCTGCAATATTCTGTCTCTGTGCATCTTTTCCTGTAGAACGCAAAGTTCCTTCAGGAAGAATTAATACAGGCTGTCCGCCAAAACTTCCCATCATTGCTTGAGCCATATCCTAATGTGTGTATGTAGGTATATTTAAATTTAACGGTTGGATAAATTTTTAAGCTAATCTTGCGAAATTTTATTCGATGTGGATTGAAGATCGAAACGATGTTCCTAGAAGACCTAGTGACAAAAGTTTTTATCATTCACTTGAATTTAAAGTTGGACAAGCTAAGTTTGAACTAGCAGTAGTCAAAGGAATAATTAGTTCTGGTTATATTTTCTTGTCTGCTAAAACTATTTACGAATCTGATTTGATAAGGAAAAGTTTTCCTCAAACCAACAATTGGCAAATCGGTCAAGTTTTTAGAAAGCTATTTAGTCGCAACTTAGTAAAGGTTCGTTCCGAAGTAGGCAGATTAAAATATGAAATTCTAGACAAAAATAAATTGAAAGAATATGAAAAAGATTTAGAAAATGAAGTACCATATAAAGAAACTTTGCATCGTACACTATCCCTCTCGAATTTAATGAAAGAATTTATGCACTCGTAATCATTCTTTTTCCTCAATTATTTTCTTCAAATCTTTCGGCGATTCTATCTCGGAAAGTTCGGACTCGAGAACAACCGGCACACCATGAACATTTTCCTGCTGCGCCTTCTTTGCGACAAATACCGCTTTCGATGAAAATATTACAGAAATTTTCCTCAATGTCATCGCCTGCTTTTTAATTTTGTCGATGTTTTGCGAGAGAGAAGTTATGAGAGAAAATTTTTCTTTTCCCACATTTTCAAATTGCGATGAGTAAACTGGAGTGTTGTCAATTCCCATTCTCGTGAATTCCCCGCTGACTCTTTCCTGCAATTCAGTTTTCGGTTTCAAATAAGTGATGGGAGCGTTTTTAATTTGATAAGGTTTTTGTATTTTGATTGACAGAATTTTTTCAAGTCTATCAACAGTTTCTTTTGTCGGATTCACGCGCTGGTTTTCAATTTCGTAAATCGCCTTTTTCGAGACGCCAATTTTCTTTGAAAGCGTTTCGAGCGTGAACCCAAGTTCTTTTCTCCTGTTTCTCAACGAATCAACATCAATCTCTACAGTGTGTCTGCCTTTCGAAGATTGTATCGCCGAGATTTCTTCTTGGACTGCAAGCGCTTCCAGTAATTTCGGCGTCATTACAGGGAGCTCGAATCTTGAATAAACAACATCATCGTCGAGAGTCTCTCGGTTGTTTTTCGTCGCGATTACCACAGGCTGGCAGTTCATGAAGTATGCGACTGCGCGCAAACTCATTGCTTGATCCTGTTTTAGCGCGTCAATATTCATCAAGACTTTTACCAGCAGAGTTTGCTTGTATCTTTTGGCAACAATATCGAAATTGCCTTCTGTCTGCAAAACTTCGTATCCTTCCTTCTGCAAAGAATTAACTACTTTGCTGACCAAGAAAGTTTTGTCGAACACAAGTAATATCTGCGGAGCATAAATATTAAATGTGCGCAGATGTACGACTAACTAGATTGGGCGGGTAGCTTAGCCTGGTTAGAGCAAATGGCTTTGGCCAACTCAATCGACTTATATGTCAGCTAAGCGCCTATCAAGGCGACTAGGAAATCGATAGGTCGTGGGTTCGAATCCCACCCTGCCCACTAAATTCATTCGCGTAATGTTTCTTCAAAATTTATTACTCTGCTTTTTGGAATCACGCCTTCGCGCAAAATGACAACTTTTCCTTCAGACAAATCCACGACAGTCGAAGGCATGCTGTGCTCGCATTTTCCTGAATCAAGAATCAAATCAACTTGGTCTCCGATTTGATCAATAGAATCTTGTGCACATATCGGATTTGCTTTTCCAGAAATGTTTGCAGAAGTTGCAGTTATTGGAAATTTTACTTTGTTTAAAATTGCTTGCGGAACTTTATGATTTGATATTCTCACAGCAATTTTGTCATCACCAAACATTTCACCAAGCGGAATTTTTGCAACTAAGATCATCGTAAGAGGTCCAGGTAAAAATAATTCAGCTAACTTGTGCGCAGTCTTTGTAAAATGAACATATTTTTCTGCGTGTTGAATATCGCGAAATGCAATTGATACTGGTTTGTTACGAAATCTTCCCTTCACTTCATATACGCGTTGTATCGCGTTCAGATCCATAATGTTTGCTCCAAGTCCATACAAAGTTTCAGTCGGGTAAACAACAAGACCGCCGAGTTGCAATATTTTTGCAGCCTTCTCAATTATTTCCGGTTGAGGATTTTGCGAATTAACTTGCAGCACTTGCATAATATTAAAACATCTTCACGAATAATTAATATGCCCACAGCTCAGAAAACTTACGAATT
>CAYJUY010000036.1:0-6090 GCA_964373485.1 uncultured archaeon | reverse complement strand
ACAGGTAAGTATAAAGAATCTCATTTTTCTCCGAGGCCAAGTCGTTCACAAACTTTGATCCAATCATTCCGCTTCCGCCAGTCACAAGAATCTTCATGCTAGGGAATAAGGATGGCAAAGACTTAAATTTACTTTATCCGAAGGTATTGAAATGCAGAAAATTGCAAAATGCAGAGCCTGCAAAAAAAGCAATCTTAAAAAATTTCTCTCGCTTGGAAATATACCGCTCGTGAACAGCTTCTTGAAAAAAGAGCAACTAAATTCTGACGAACCGAAATTTCCGCTTGATGTTTATTTTTGCAGGGACTGCGGCCTAGTTCAACTTGGGGAAGTTGTTCCACCAGAAACCATGTTCAAAGATTACGTGTACGTATCCGGCACTTCTGAAACCATGAAAATTCACTTCAAAGAATTTGCAGAAGAGGCTGTAAAAAAACTTGGTAAGGGTTTAGTTATAGACATAGGAGGAAACGATGGGACTTTTTTGAATGCTTTCAAAAATTTGGGAATGAAGACTGTGAATGTCGAGCCAGCAACTAACATAGCTGAGATTGCAAGAAAAAATGGGATAGAAACTGTAAATGATTTTTGGAGCATCAAAATAGCAAAAGGTATTATGAAAAAATATGGAAGAGCGAAAATCGTTACTGGTACAAATGTGTTTGCCCATGTTAATGATTGGGACGAATTTATTGAGGCTGCTAGGACTTTGTTAGAAGATGACGGTGCATTAATTGTAGAATTTCCTTACCTTGTCGACATGATTGAAAATACAGAATTTGATACGATATACCACGAACATCTTTCATACATCGCTGTCAGACCGCTAATAACTCTTGCAAAGAGACTTGGTATGGAAGTTGTGGATGCTGTAAGGACAGATGTGCACGGTGGCTCGATAAGAATTTATTTTATGAAAGCTGGGAAAGTCTCTGAAAAAATCAAGGAGCTCATTAAGTTGGAAAATGAAATGGGTCTCGATTCTTTTGAAATTTATGAAGAATTTGGTGAGAGAGTTGAGGAAATTAAAAAAGATTTATTGGCTCTGCTCAAAAAATTAAAATCTGAAGGCAAGAAAATAGTTGGTTATGGAGCGGCCGCAAAAGGAAATGTATTGATGAATTACATGGGAATCGGTTCGGAGTTTTTGGATTATGTGGTAGACAAAAATCCACTGAAACAAAATCTACTTACTCCAGGAACGCATCTTCCAGTATATTCGCCTGAAAAGTTAAAAGAAGACAAACCAGATTACCTGCTCATACTCGCATGGAATTTTGCTGACGAAATAATGAAGCAGCAAGCTGATTTCAAGAAGTCTGGCGGAAAATTCATAATTCCTATACCGAATCCTAGAATTGTTTAGACTAAATTAGCGCGTATATGAAAGGTCCTAGAGGCGTTACAGAAGCTAGAACTATCAGAAAACCGAATATAAGCAGAATCGCTATGAAAGGTATCAGCCACCAAAGTTTTCTTTTCCAAAGAAATTTGAACAAAGACCCGATAACACCCAAACGCGACCCAATACCAGCCATTGTAAATTCCTCTTTTATTGTGCGCTCTTGTCGATTATAAAGTTTTCCAGAACAAGCGTGTCCATCTCGCTCCTTGAAAAAGTGCTGTATGCATTTTCCGGCGTGTTCACTATCGGTTCGCCCTTCAAATTGAAGCTTGTGTTCAGCACAGTATCAACTCCAGTTAGCTCTCCAAATTTTTGGATCAAGTTGTAGTATCTCGGACTCTCTTCTTTGAAAACAGTCTGTAGCCTCGCAGTGCCGTCAACATGTGTGATAGCAGGTATAACTGTTTTCATTCTTTCTTTCACAGGTACAACATAAAGCATGAACCTTGCTGGGTAATGCTTCTTCGGATTTTGAATCTCGAAAAATTTTTCTGCGGAATCTACAAGAACAGAAGGAGCAAACGGCCTGAAGGGCTCGCGGAACTTTATTTTCATGTTGACTATGTCTTTCATTTTTGGATTTCTCGCATCAGCAATTATACTTCTGTTTCCAAGCGCCCGCGGACCCCATTCAAATCTCCCTTGAAACCATCCCACAACTTTTCCATCCTTTATTTTGCTAACAACATTTTCGAACAGCTCTTCGTCTTTTGGTATATGTTGATATTTTATTTTGTTTTCATCCAGAAAATTTTTAATTTCTTTTTTTGAATACTCTTCGCCGTAATAAGCGTTCTCCAAAACAAATTTTCTCTTGTTTCCTAGCAGCATGTGATAAACGTAAAGCGCTGCGCCCATGGAGCCGCCCGAATCTCCTGCTGCAGGCTGAATGAATATGTCATCGAAAATTTTCCGTTGCATGATTATTCCATTCGCTTTTGAATTTAGCGCAACGCCTCCGGCCATGCAAAGATATTTTTTGCCTGTTATTTTCTTTGCGTACTCAACGATTTTCAGCATAATGTCCTCTGTAACTTTTTGTATGCTGGCCGCTATGTCGGCATAATTTTGGTCTATTTTGTCTTTGTCCTTTGGGTCTCTTGGTTGACCAAAAATTTCTAAAAACTTCTCGCTGTAAGACTGGTTTTCGGATCTGTGGAATTTGAAATATTCTGTATTCAAGGCTATGCTTCCATCATCGTTCATCTTCACGGTCTTCCAAACCTTGTCTGTATATTTTGGCTGGCCGTAAGGTGCCATTCCCATTACCTTGTACTCGCCCTCGTTCACCTCGAATCCAAGGAATGCAGTATACACGCTGTACAACAACCCAAGCGAATGCGGGAACTTCATCTCCTTCAGAATTTTTATATTATTGCCTTCGCCCACTCCGATAGTTGCCGTCGTCCACTCGCCAACCCCGTCAATCGTGACTATAGCCGCTTCGTCGAACGGCGAGCAAAGAAATGCACTTGCAGCATGCGACAAGTGATGGTCTGAAAATAAAATTTTGTCATAATCGATTTTCAACTTATCTGCTATTTGGTTTGCGATCCACATCTTTGTTTTCAGCCAGTTAAGCATCCCCTCTCGAAACTGGGCATGACCATGCGGCCAAGTTTGGAGAGTCGACAAAATTATTCTTTCAAATTTTATAAACGGTTTCTCGTAAAAAACTACAAAATCCAATTTGTCTGGCGTGATTTTTCCTTTCTTAATGCAGAAATCAATCGCATTCGTGGGAAAACCGTTGTCATGTTTCTTTCTCGAAAATCTTTCCTCCTCAGCTGCAGCTACAACTTCTCCGTTTTTAATCAGAGTCGCGGCAGAGTCGTGGTAGTAGCAGGAAATTCCAAGTATGTTCACCATTGTTCTTTCGCCCTCTCAAGAGTGTATTCGTGGTCGGTTCTGTCTTGCCAAGTATTGGGTTTCCTCTTGATTTGTAACCTGTCGCCGAAAATCGAGACAAAAATTCCTGGGATAAGGAAAACTGTGAAGTACAAAATAATTAGAATCCCACGTCCTTGTATGTCGCCAACCTTTCCCATTATACGCATGTATTTTTTGTAAAACCCTTCCTTTTTTTCACCAGCTTTTTCTGCCATGAAAACTAAATTGGCGGAAAAGCCTTATAAAGTCTTACAGGGAATTCTCCCGGATTCAGCAATTATTTAAATCGTTGATTGGAATTTGATTAAATGAAGACTTCCGTTGTGGCAAGGTCCAAAGAAATAATGAGGGAGAAGGGCGCGAGGGGTCTTTTGAAGAAACTCATGCTAAAAGTAGATAGGTCTTTTCACAAAAGATTTGAAAAATACTATGTGAAGCAGTTCCACAAAATCTACTACAACAAGCCAAACACTGTACAGGGAATACATTGGATGGGCACCAAGATACAAAAGCTGCCGCTCGACCTTTGGATGTATCAGGAAGTAATCCATGAGACAAAACCTGATTTCATAATTGAGACTGGTACTGCAGACGGCGGCTCTGCAATGTTTTTTGCGTCCCTTTTCGATTTGATGAAAAGGGGAAAAGTTGTAACGATAGACATCAAGAAATGTAAAGTAAGACATCCGCGCATCATTAAACTGGTTGGCTCGTCTGTAGACCCGAAAATAGTTCAGAAAGTTAGAAAAATTATTGGTAAGAAAAGGGCAGTGGTTGTTTTGGATTCGGATCACACTAAAAATCACGTGCTGAAGGAGATGTACATATACAGTCAATTTGTTCCGAAAGGCGGCTATATGGTTGTTGAAGATACGAACATAAACGGCCATCCTGTCGATCCTTTGTTTGGCCCTGGACCGATGGAAGCTGTTGAGGAATTTCTAAAGGAGCGAAATGATTTCTTGATTGACTTGTCAAGGGAGAGGCTGATGCTTACATTTTTCCCGAATGGTTTCCTTAAGAGAGTGAAATGATGGAAAGCAGGAAAATTATTTACACAATTTTCGGAATAGTTTTTGCTATTGCCCTTGTGGTAGCGGCGATGGAAATATTCCTCAGGGTGGGGACCAATTTCCTACCCGATACGTTGAAGGTTGGGCTAGAGACTCTGCAGGGCGCGTACGAGAGGGAGCAGATGAGGATGCCCGACCCGTACACCGGCAACACGTTCAAGCCGGACTACGAGATTTTCATAGACTACCCCGAGTACAAACACTGGGAGAGGACGGTGGACCTAGGTTATGGTGTCGGCTTCGTTGACGACGGCATAAACGGGAGCGTGTACGCTGTTGCCATAGGCGACTCGTTCACTGAGGGCGTCGGGGTCCCGCTAGAGGAGAAGTGGGTGGAGGTGCTCGAGAGGAACATGGGCAGGGACGTCGTGAATATGGGGGTCATTTCCTTCAGCGCGACTCAGGCGGTCAGGCAGTTCGATAAGTTCGGCGCCGGCCTAGGGACCGAGGTCGTCATCTACCAGTTCAACCCGACCGATTTTTCAGAGGACGTGACGTTCCACCAGTGGATAGAAGCGGGTTCTCCGGGGTACTACAGGGAGTTCGGTGTTGGTCAGAACATGCTCCTCGGTCCAAGAAAGTGGGCGAACGAGAACCTCTGGTCATACAGGCTCCTGAAGCTGCTCGTGAACAGGGACCCTAGTCTCTTTCTCTTCCAAAATGAGACTCTGAAAATAATGCTCAACAAAAAAGCTGATTTGTCCACCGAGAACTACAGGAAAGGATTCGAAATCGCAAAGCTCTCCATCTTGAGTCTGAAGGAGAGAGCCGAGCATGTAGGAGCAGAGTTGATTATTGTTATCATACCGCTCAGGGAACAGCTTTACATGGAGCTGGAACCGGAAGCTACCGAGGAGAAAACTTTTTGGCCTAATAGGGCCTTGATGGATTTTTGCGAGGAGAACAAAATTAAATGCCACGACACAACGCAGGAGTTCAAGAAGTTCAGCGGCGAGCAGATATACTTCACCTACGATGGGCACTTCAACAAAAAGGGTTACGCTCTCTTAGCTGAGTTTGTTCAAAGTTATTTGGAATCAGAAAATCTAGCAAGCTGATTGTATGGTTGGTATTAGCATACTCATGTTAAACTGGAACACGTCTGTCCATACTGTTGAATGCCTGAAGTCTCTGGAAAACCAGACGTTCAAAAAATTTGAGATTATTTTAGTTGACAACGGCTCGAGTGTTGAGGACTACAAAAAACTCAGGGATGAGATTAAAAAAATAAATCTGAAAATTGTTCTGAAAAGACTTGAAAAAAATTCTGGGATAACTGGCGGCATGAACTTCGGCTACAAGTTCGCGAGAGGCAAGTACATAGTGTTCATGAACAACGACATGATCGTAACAAAGGATTTCCTTTCTGAAATTCTTGCGCCGTTCGACAGATACGAAAACGTCGGAGCCGTCGTGCCAAAGGTGAAATTCTGGGACAAAGGGCCCACAAGCGAGGTGCAGTTCTCCGGCGGGAAGCTGACATTCTACGGAACTCTTATGAACAAAGACATGGAAAGATACGGGAGCAGAGTTTACAATAGAGAAGCCGAGGTTGACTGCGCGACAGCTGCGTGCTTTCTTGTCTCTAGAAAAGTTTTGCGAAGGCTCGGTGAAATATTTCCTACCTTCTACTCGGTTTACTTTGAAGACATAGATCTTTCTTGGCGCGTCAGGAGCGACGGCTTCAAAATAATCTATGCACCGAAATCTGTGGTATATCAC
>CAYJUY010000035.1:0-6260 GCA_964373485.1 uncultured archaeon | reverse complement strand
CATGCCTGCGTTATCCAATAGGACAACTCAGAAAGAGGCGAGTTAACTGTCTCTATATATGCCAATCCTTGCTGACAATTGTTGAGATTGCTTTCACATATATTTACAGGAACACCTGCAGCTGATTTTATGCCAAGGCCAAAACCCGTATAACAAAAACTTTCAAAATCAAAATCTCCAGAACCGCTTTGATAATTTCCTCGCTCAGCAATTGGACTGACAGAAAAAGATCCTGAAGAATCTTGACCCACAGCAAATTTGTAATCATACTGAACAGAGTCGCAGCACTCTGTTAAATCGCTAGACAATTTTGCTTTGTTGATCATCAGCTTCAATTTGTTTCCATGAGAATCCGTCATCAACATCGGACTTTCTGTTACGATGTCCTGCAGCAAGTTTATTGTCGCTCTTGACTGGACAGATGTTTGTCTTTCCACACTCAAATCGATGAACCTACCTGTAATCATCAGAATTATTGCAGCAGCAACTGCGATTAAGATTGCGTAATTTACAAGATCTTCAAGCTCAGGCAATTTTCTCACAACCTCCTATATTGAGGGATGGTTCCCTTGTCTCTTCATCTATTCTCTTTTCGATTGTAATATCGAGCTTTCCATCAGAAGTTTTGCAGGAGTAACTATTTTCCAAGGGAAACGGATGCGTTGCACAATCAGTAGTAGACTTAGCTTTGTCTTCCAAAAAAGAAGTTGCGCAAACAATTTTGTCTGCAATAAGTATTTCATAGTTGAATACTTGACCTCCTCCATCTCCGGGACTTATCGGATAAATCGCTGAAGTTGTACCAGGTACTCCTCCAACTGAGGTTATTACACCAGCAATATCATTCGCGACTGTGTGAGATGTTCTAAAACCAAAAAACAATCCTAAATCGCTTACTTGATTCGTAATCCAGAAAAAGAAGAAAATCATTAACACAAGAAAAATCACAATGGCAAAGAACTTTGATATTACAAATTTAGCCATTTTTCTCTGATAATTCTTTGGGTTTTATGAAATTAATGCTGTAAGGACCTATTTCCACGGAATATGTGCCAGACTTTAGTCTCAGGGGATCAGGATCCGTGTAGCCAGAAATTTGTATGACGCCTCTATTACCTGGTATAAGATTTAATGTGCCCTTATGAACATCACAATTAACGTCTACTCCACCGCAATTTCCTGAATTCTGTCCAATCCCAAGAACTTCGTAGCAATTTCTTGGATTGCCTTGCTGACTAAATCTTACAGGTTCTTTGCAGTCTATGTTAAATTCGACGTACTCGACGCAACTCTGCACAACAAAAGTCTTTATAGTTTTGGTAGCTCTTGCACCGATTGCGTCATTCAATATTCCATTAATGCTCTCAAATTGTTTGTTCTTGCAAGCCTGATCAGAAAATTCTGGAAGAAATGTAACAAGCAAAATCACGATTATTCCGATTATGAAAACTGTAATCAAAATTTTTCCTAAAAATTCAAATCCAGCTCCTGCTCCTTTCATTTGTTCACCTGTTGTGTATTGTTATCGTCTTTGAATCGGGATCTACAGTTACGTCATATGTGCGTTCCTGCAATCTAACTTTTCCATCCTCCACGCTAAATCCGTCGAACTCAAAAAATACAGGATTTTCTTGTTTTCCTTCAACATAGTCCAGATAGAACTTTCGAATATCTTGTTTTTTGAATTTTATGCCCTCTTTAGTTATATGTTCTATACAATCTCTAGCGCGAAACTTATCATCAAATTCCTGTGCAGCAGGCACTTTCATTTTCTGCACCCAGTTGCTAATTTGTGCAATCACATCTTGCTCACATCCAAGGCCGAATGCCTCAGCAGAAATAAAACCAAAAGATAGAAGCGTGATGAAAACCACAATCGCAGGAATGATTATAACTGCAACAAAAAGCCCTATTCCAATTCCTTTCATGTTAATTAATTGCTCGCAAAAGTAAAAGAAGAACCACCCAAGGTGGTGGTAAATCTATAAATAGCGATGTCAACAATCCAATTTTATGAAGAAAAGAAGAACTGGAGAGGAAATAGCTGAAGAATTGAAAAAAGGTGCTTGGAAAGAATCAGAGAAGCGCTTGAAAGAATCAGAGGAGTCAAGACGAAATTAGCTTGTCAGGAGTTACCATCTTTGGTACATGTAAACCAAAACCTTTCAACAAAGTAGAAATTTTTTGCTCCTTGTTTTGAAAATCTGTCTTGTCGTAAGTTACTAAATAATCCACCCCGCTAATACTTGCGTAAATCAGAACCGCCGCATCCTGTTTTCCTATAAACAATTCCTTAGAAACTTTTCTTGTAAAAAATCTTAAACCAAAACGTATTTTCTCTTTTAGTTTCCTATCAATTTCTGACTCCCTCAAAAATTCTTGAGTTATTTTGTCTAGCCTCCTTACGATTCTATCCGAAAGTTTTTCATACTTCCAACTTCTTATTATGTAGAAAACTAAGAAAAGAGGAAATACGACTTTATAAATTCCTTTCTCGCATTTTTCCAAAAGAATCAAAGGTTCTTCTTTCTTGTCCCATTCTGCAATTGTCAGAACATCCAAATCGACTAAATATTTAGATTTAGAACCACCGTGGGTGGTGGTATCTTACTCTACAATGCTGAATTCCTGCAACTCTTTTTCTTTCTGATATTCAACTTGCAAGAAATATTTACCAGGCTTTGCATCCTCTGGAATTTTGTAAGCCCATCTGTAATTCCCTTCCTTATCTTCCACGTTCTCATTCCCACCTTCTCCTAATTTATTTGTCTTGACTTTTCCGCTGTCCAAAAATGAAAATTTAATTTCTTCGCCAGACAAATCCCTGCTCACTCGAGTCTTGATGTTTCCAATCGCTCGCATCGTTTCGCCTGCTCAGTAAGGCTCGCCGATAACAGAAACTGTTATTTCCACTCCAGAAGCTGGCTCCCATCCGAAACCGCAGCCGCAGACTCGTGTTTTGCATGTAGATACTACAGCTCCACTAACTTCCCTCTCGCACAAAATGCAATCCAAATTGCCCTCACACTCTTCGTTTGTTAATTCGCTGCACTGCTTCTGCTTTATGCCAAGCAACGGACTACTGGGCAAAGGTATTTGACTAATCCCGCAAATTCCAACGTTCGTAAGTTTTTCTATTCCTTCCTGCGTCACCGCTTCGTACCTCACTCTTCCTTGGTAAATGAAAACTAGATAGACCACCAAAACGATTAATGCGATTATAATTACCAGCAACAATTTTGATGGCATTTAATTTGTCACCGAGAATTTGTAGCTAACTTCCTTGCCGCCAGAACTTGCAACTATTTCATAGGTTGTGGTTGCTATACCGGCTGGCAATTCGTATTCCCAAACAAAACTGCCATCATTTTCAGTACTTACTCTATCTATGTTAAGGGAAGCTCCTGAGCCGAATTTAAATTCAACTTTAACCTCCTTCCCTCCGGGGTCTCCTGAAACAATTAATTTTCCTGCAAACCTAACAGTTTCTCCAACTTTGTAAGAATCTTTCTCGGTTTTTCCTTCGATGCCCGTTACAACATCTGGTTCACTTGATACTTCCGTCAACACAATTTTCTTTTCGCCTGAGCTGGAAAATATTTCCCACTTTTTGTTTTCACCTTCGTGAGAAGAAAAGAATAACAGTATCTTTTCATCAACAGCTACAGGCGTGGCTTGAATTGCCTTATTCTTACTCTCAAACAAAGATGTTGGAAAAATATCCCAGCCAGAATCTGGATTGTATTTCTTGTAGTTGATGTGAGACTTGAATTCAGCTTCAGTTGGATCAATACTCTTTCCAGCTCTTGCTATATCATCCTCATCATAGAACACAAATATCTCGCCTTTTTTCTCGACCAAATGCGAGAAGCCTTGCCTTCTGTTCGGAATGTCAGTTCCACTTTCATCAGCGCTTATCTCTCCCAAGTCTTCTGTAGTCCCTCTTGCATCAAATCTTACAGCGCGCACATCAAACGCTTCGTGAAATGGACCTATTCCGCCAGGTGCAGAATAAGAATAGCTCAAAATTATTCCATTCGAAGTCGCAATCGCGCTCGGGTACATAGACCATGTGTTAGGCGAGTTTAGGAAATTTTCTACTCCATCTTTCTTCGGAGTTGGAACCAAATTAGGCAATTGCCAATCATTATTTGTATTACCATCCCATGCAGTGTAGAGTATTTTGAAAAAGTCTCCCCCAATCAAGGGTCCTGCCCTTTGGTGGTAGAACAAATACAACTCGCCATCAAAAACAGTCATCGAAGGACCGCCTCTGTCATTCGTCTCAACATCTGCAAACCTTTTCTCGTAATTGCCGTTCAATTCTTTTACAACGACGAAATTTTTCGTAGTAATTTTAACTCCTTGTTCCCAACTTCTTTCCTTGTATGCTACATATATTTTCCCATTAAATACAACTGCACTCGGCTCGGAGCCAGCAACTCCTGTGCTGTAATCTGTTATTCTCTTTGCTTCCTGCCAAGTGCTTCCTCCATCTTCAGAAACCGTGTACCAAATTTCCTTGCTGACGTCAGATGGCTTAAAAGCATCGCCGGTAGTCCTCTCGAAGAACAAGTAAATTTTTTGACCATCAACAAGCGCGAACGGAGAGGTTTCGGAATTCGCTGTTGAAATTCCATTCACCGAAACAGGCTCGCTGAACTGTAGTTTTTCAGCTTCCTTTTCTATATTTTCCTTAGTTATTGGTGTACTTATTTTCAAATCTCTCGATAGAGTTACATATGCACATGAACCAAATTGCGAGAAAAAGTTTCTATTTGGATCATCTTTCTCTTTTTCAAGCTTTTCTTTAGCTTCTTTTAACTCTTGAGCAGCTAATTCGACCTCTTTCTGTGCTTTTTCCAATTCTTCCTTTGCTTTCTCTATTTCTTCAGCTGGAGCATTGTTGGCTTCAAGCTCTTCCAACTTTTTCTTCGCTTCATCGACTTTGGAATTAGCTTCGACTAGTTGTTGTTCATAAACTGTATAAACAAGATTACCAGTTGTTTTGTATCCAGAATCATAACCTTTACTTATACTTTCGGATTTATCAGAACTCAAACCGAAAATTCCACCGAAAACTGCTTCAACATCTCGACTTATACCTAATCCTATACCTTCTACAAATTTTCCTACAGTATTGAAAGTACCGACCGATGGAAATGTTGGATTTGCCCAAACATAATATTTAATTTTCTTACCTTGATAAGATGTCTTGAATTTGCATTCTTTCACAATACTTCCAAACTCGAAGCCACTTACTATAGACAGTTGACCTGTTCCGAAAACATCTGCACCAACTACTGGATCGGAAGGATATGCCGCCTCTGCCGCCGCTTCAGCATCTAAAATTAATTGAACCTCACCATCATCAGATTGGTATCTTTGTTCATTTTTATGCTTACTTATGTAATCGTCAACTATTTTTTGTTTCAATTCAGCTAAATTCTCTGGTGTATAATCTTTTTGATTTCTAAACTGAGCTACATTTGGATTTTCCCAAGTGCACTCTGGTTCAGAGAAACCAGGCAATGGGCTTGTGAAACTTTCGTCAATGTAAATAGCGCTTGGATATATTCTCTCTTGTGGTCTCCCAGCTTCCTCGTCCTTGAAGTACTGAATTATTGGTGTGTAAAGTATGTCGTCTCTTGGTGGCAAATCGTCTACTATATAATCGTAATTAAATCCGGTGAAACAACCTCCCTTCGTTTTGTATCCTATTGAGAGCTGTGGGTTTGTCAAACCAGATTCTTTACCAACAAATGACCAAAAAAGCCCAGCAAGAGTTGATTTTCCTACACCCTTCGAAGCAGCTGTGGTCGCAGACCTCAAACCTTTAACATAACTTCCCCTGGCTACTATCGGAACAACTTCCCAACTTTGTAGATAGGTAGGACGGCTTGTAAATCTAGTTGTAGTTGTTATTCCACTCTTGAATGCTTTTGCAGCCTGACCAAAACCAGGAATGAAATTCAAGAAGAACAAAGCCATATTTCCATATGCTACTTAATCTGTGATAGACTTACTTAACATTATACAGTTTTGTGCAAATGTTACTGGAGACGGAATACCTAATGGTTTAAATCCACCAGAATATTGTATATCAGCTGTGCTAATTCCTGGCAAAGCAAGGGGTGGAACATAACTGAAAAGTTCATCCACCTCTATATTAGTAAAAGGAATTGTGAAAGATTTACAAACCCATTGCGGTTTTGTTGCCAACTTATCCATCTGACCACTTCTCAAAGGAACAGTTCCAC
>CAYJUY010000034.1:0-6265 GCA_964373485.1 uncultured archaeon | reverse complement strand
CGCATCTAGAAAATCAAGTGTCAACATAGGAAATAGTAATCGATGCGACTGCTTGCTGAAATTTTTCTAATCTGTACCGCACCATCCCCGCAATTTTTCGTCCTTGCCTTTCATTTCGTAAAAATGTTTTCTGCAAATGTACGACCACCAACTTTTCTTGCCTTGGCGGAAATAGCCTTCTCTATAAGCTCTATTTTTACATCTTTCTCTGGTTTTTATGTTGACAACATCGCATCTAGCACGCATTTTACTAACTCATTTTAATAGTGTAATTGTTGGCAAAAAGTTTAAACATTCTTGAAACCAATCAGATTAAGATGCGCTACAAAAACAAACGCGAAAAAGTGGGCGCCAGGGAGAAGGCTTTCATATTTCTTTCTCTAGCTGCAATAGTCTTGCTGGCAGTTTCGATATTCTCGAACAGACAAGCTGTTGTACAAATTCCGGAGTTGGAAAAGGCGGGCATAACGGATTTGTCAACCACGGGTTTTGTTGCGGTCGAACCGCAGGCGGATGTTGTTGGCGGGCGCGGCGTAGTCAGTCTTACAGGCGGGTGCCACAGGGTGAGCGCTACCACAGATGCTACTCAGGCCGAATCAATAAAAAATGGTCTTGAAAGCGTCAGCGGACCGAGGCCGAACACGCACGAAATCATGAGGGACGCGTTCAAATCGCTTGGCATAGAAGTTGTGATGGTGAAGATCACCGAACTGAAGGGGGAAAACTTTTTCGGAAAAATAATTTTGCGCCAAGGCAACACGCTGCTGAGCCTCGATTCGAGACCGAGCGACGGAATTGCCCTAGCTGTCAGAACTGGTTCGACAATTTACTTCAACGAAACTTTGCTGAAAGAAAGAGGAGAAAAAATCTGTTAAATCTTTTTGCGTTTGTGGAACTCTTTTCAAATTAATTTCTTACATCTCAATGAAAGATTTTGTAAGCTTCACAGTCCCATTTTCCTCATCTATCACAGCCTTGGCAAGCTGCAGGAAATCGTGACCAATCAAATTCTTTTTACCGCCTGTTACCAGAAGACCAAACTTAACTCCCTCAATCTCTACAGCTGCACCATAAAGAGGTTTTACATCGTTGAATTCTCCCATTGATTGTACAGCTATATTTGTTACATGAGGTGCTCCTAATTTTAATAAAATTTCTTCATCCAACATAGTTCTTTCAGCACCTGTATCGATAACAGCTTCCACCTCTTCAGATTTTTCACTGACAGAAATCAAAGCTTTCTTAACAATCTCCATAATTTAATTTGCACTTTCAACCGCTTATAAAAATTTAGGACCACCATGGGTGGTAGTATCCTATTTTTTCAAAGCCTTTTTGAACTCCTCGCGAAATTCTTTCGCCTGCTGAGAAATTCTTTCGGCCGCTTTTTCTAGTGCGGTTACAGGCGATCCTCGTTCGGTTTTCACAAAAACTTTCGGTTGGGAAAGATAAGGATGCTCGCGAATCTGCGCAGACTCGATCACACTCTTGTCGTTCCAGAGCTCTTCGCGCAGTGCATTTGTCACGGTAAAAGTTTCTTGCCCCACTTCGAGCAAAAGAGTTTTTTCGTCTTCCTTGATTTTCTTTAGCTCCATTTGACCAACTACAGTAATTGGTTTTGTTGCGTTTAAATATTTTTCACAAAGGAAGAAAAACTGTCTTTAACGCTGACTGTGGGACTTTCGCTTTCGCGGAAGTTTCGAACCCACACGGATCTCGAGGATCCACGTGGTTATCGGCCACGTGCGTCTACCAGTTCCGCCAAGTCAGCTTCGTCGACAGTTTGAACAAGAAATTTAACATATAATACAATAAAATTTCTGGAAGAGTAGACTTCCGGTCTGGACTTTAGAAAAATTTATAAAGACATAAATATAATAAAATTTTAGTCTCGAGGATTCATTTGGTTAAGCTGCGTGCGGTTGCCGATTCCGTTCGACCCGCACTTTTACTTTTCTTTCATTATTTCTGTATAATTTACAAATGGAATTTTGTATTTCTCTAAATCATCCGTTCCGATGCGAGGACAGCTGAAATTTATAAAAGCGTCAATTTTCAACCCTTCCAATTTTTGTTGCGATAGTTCGTCCATTGCAAAAATGAAAACTTCCTTTCCTTGTTTCTCTAGTCTTCTCTTGATGAGAAATGGTGAACCAAACATTTGTCCTCGCTTCCAGCTGACAAGCAATCCAACTCGCTTTGCATCCTTTAGTGCAGAAAGATTCCATGCAGTGATTCTCTGAATTTTCTTTTTGACATCTTCCATCTCATGGATTTTGTTCATCTCTATATCAAGATTAAGCATTGGTTTTTTTGTTTCGAGAGCGAGACCAAGACCATAAAATTTTCCTGCGCCTATGCACAAGAAACAATCAACTTTATCCTCGATTAATTTTCCAGCACCAACTCTGCATCCAAGCATCTGACCTTCATATTGTTGGTGCTTCTCTGTGAAAACTTTCTTGCCGTGAGACTCAAGCCATTTTCTTACAGGTTCGATCGTTTGCACAAATTGCAAACTTGTCACCAGTCCGATTCTTTCGTACTTCTCTAATTTCTTGAAATTTTTCTCGAGTGCAGGAATCGGATTGGCTTCGATGAACCAGTCAACATAAAAGACTGGAAGCTTTGTTTTCACGCCAAAATCTTCGTGGCCAACATGCAAGATCGCATCGCAATTCAGCCTCCTCGCTTCATCCTCTCTGACATCGCATGCGCCGAAGGTCATTTCCAGACATACCACAGATTCTATGTTTTCCTTCTCAAGAGTTGAGACTGTTTCTTGAATTCTTCTTTTGATTCCTTCGGGATACTGAATGAAAACTCGCTTTGCATCCATTTTTTTCAATTCGGCTATTACTTTCTCGAATTGCATACGAATAGAATGATTGGGGAATATTTAAATTGTTTCTACAATCCCGAGGGCGGCTTATTTTACTACAACCTTTACTGGAAATTTTGAATTTTTTATGTAGCCGCCGCCGTTTAAATTTTACAGACTATAGAAACGAAATATTTAATTAATATATTTGGATTTAGAACTCTTGTGGGTGGTCGCAAAGCAATATATAGCGCAGAGACCAACTGATTAACGAGACTATGGCGAAGAGAAAGACTGCCGAAGAGATAGCCGAGGAGCTGAAGAAATTCGCATGGAAGGGCTTGGAAAGAGACTTGAAATATTTCGAAAAAAAGAAACGTTAGAGTTCGTTTGGCGAGATTATTTTCGGACTTTTAAGGTTGAATTTGTGTAAGAACTTTTCTACATCCGCCTGCCTCTGCAAGAGATGTGTCTTGTTGTATGTGACTAAAAAGTCTATTTCATAGACACTAGCAAAGACCACCAATGTAAAATCTTGCTTGTTAATGTCAAGTTTTCTGAATCCCTTTTTGATGAAAACGCGAGACGGCATTCCAGTTTTTCTTTCAACTGCTTCTTCCACAACAGAACTCCTTAAGAATTCTGTGGTAACCTCATCGATTTCTCTTATGATCTTGTCTACAAGTTTTTTGTATGCCCACTTACGCAATATATGCACGATAAGAAAGAGAGGAAATGTGCACATATATTCGCCCCTTTTCACCTTGTCCAAAAACTCGATTGTATCCTGTCTTCTGTCCCAGACATAGGTCGTTATCACATCCAAATCTATCAGAACTTTCGGCCTCAACAAATTTCCAAGCGCAAAACTTGGTGTATATGGATTTAGGACCACCCAAGGTGGTCGCATATCTATTTATGGCGGTCTGGTTAATTGATTTTCATGAAAAAGAAAGAACTGAGCCCGGAAGAATTCCACAAGCTTAGCCTTGAGGAGAAGTGGGACAGGATACAGCCGCTTTTGAAAAAGTTGAAAAGATGGGAAAAGGAAGGGAAGTTCAAGCTAGATTAAATCCCTTGGGTGCTTTATTTTAATACCGAATTCTCTTTCTAAAACTTCGTTGTCCACAAGAGCCGTGTCAAGCGTCACAAAAACCGCTGCCCTGTCCTCTACAGCGGAAAGAAAAATAAACAAGTCACTCTTTTCTATTCTCACATTATTTTCTTTCACCTGTCTACACATCTCTTCATTCTCAAACACGGAATAGAGGGAAATATTCCTGTTCCTAATCAGGCTAGTTACGGAGTCCACCAAATCATATTGCTCCTTCAAAGTCTCGAATCTCAACAATTTCAGAAGAAGTTCGCCCAAAACCAACAAAGAAAATTTCCCCCTAAACTTGTACCCGACCAGGTTAAGATATTTCTGGCAATAAAAACCGTTTTCCGTGTCTTTGGGTTCCAGAATTACTGAAGTATCGATATGGTGAGCAGGAAGTTTTTGGAACTTACTTGATTTCATGTGAAAGTAAGGCCCGAGAGGAGTATATATGCATTTAGAACCACCGTGGGTGGTTCTAAGGAAAGTAATAAACCGCCAAGATGACAAATAATTAATCGTGGTCAAGGGCGTATCGGCAATAATCAGCTTCGCAATAATCATCCTCCTAGTCGTAACTGCGATAGGCATCGTGCTTGGCGTCGGCATCCCGCTTCTCGAGCAAGCAAGGGAGACTGGCGTAATCAACGAAGCGAACCAGAACATGCGCATAATCGACAATCTTATTCGGCAAGTCGCATCCGAAGGAACGGGCGCCCTCAGGTCTGCGTTGATCAGCGTGACTGACGGAACCTATCGCGTCGATTCTGATTTGAGCTCATTTGATTTCGAATTCCTGATGAAAAGCAACGCAATTCCACGAGGAACTTTCACGAGGGAGGGAAATCTTGTTACAATTGTAGGCGGCTCTGCGAAAGCCACTCAGAATTCGAGTAAGCTGATAATAGAAAATGAAATTCTCGAAATTGTTTTCAACTGATCTGGAATTGATAGTAGATTGGACGGAATCATCTGGAGCTCAGTTTTAAACACGATTAGATCCAAGGCAGTGCCGACTGCGACAATCAAACCGAACAACACTGGAATCAGAATTGAAAATATAATAAACACAAGCTGGGGTCTCGGCTACTCGAAGCTCGCTTTCGAGGGCGAGGATCTGCCGAGCGCGGGCGTGCTTGCGCATATAAGATCAAACTTAACTGGCACAGAGTATGAAGTTATCTACACGCTCCCGGCATCTTCAGACTTCTTGGTGGTTGAAGTGAGGAATACAACATCCAATCAAACAACTTTGATATACAACTACAGGCTTGGTAACCTAAACACAGATATTCTCAAAATCGGAGGAGTAAATGAAACAACTTTCAATTTATCTGCACCAAATCCAACATGTTTTAATAAAACGAGATTGGGTAACCTATTTGTCTGCTCTTACGATGAGAGTGAATTTTCAACGGCAAAAACTTCTGGAATTGTGTATGCGGGCGACAAAAACTATTTCGTGAGTTTGTGCAACGACGAAGCGCACTCAACATATTTCTTTAACACGACAGCAACGCAAGGACTGAGAGTGTTAATTCCGCTAGCTTCGGCCACATGCAATACTATTGGCAATCAGACGAGCATAATCGAGAAACAATCTATCCCGTCGAGACCTTTCGGCTCTTACGCGCTGACTGGCCCGGCAAAGTTGCAGATCAGTCTGAAGTACGACAGGATTTTCATCAACGGCACGGACAGGTTCGGCCCGGGGCAGCACAAGGTCTGCATACAGAAGATCGGCAGGCAGGGGAGTAGCGCGCTGGTGGATGTGAGGGCGTGCTGAGGGAAGGTTTAAAAGACTCGGAATTAAATTGATTATCATGGCAGAGACGATACAGATACAGCTTCCGAAGGACATCTTGGAGAAAGCGAAAGAGAGGGGAGTGGATATAGACAAGTTTAAGGATACTGTAAGATCTTTTGCTCTGTTGGATATCACGGCCAGAACAAGCAGATTGTCCAAAGAGGAAGCAGAGATATTATCCAGAAAGATAAAGTCTTCTGCATGGAAGAGAGTAAAGAAAGAGCTAAGTCTGTAGTTATAAACTCGAACGTCTTTTTCTCCTCCCTGATCAGAGAGGAGGGTTTCACGCGCGCTGCTTTGTTGTTCTTGAAGGACGCCACTGATCTGAAATTTCTAATTCCTAAGACTGTTTCGACCGAGTTCAGGTTCAACATCGGAGAGATTGCAAGAAAATCGGGGCTTTCGACGAACGATGTGATAACCGGTTTCAGAAAACTCTTGCAGGGAGTGGAGCAGATGAGCGAAGCCGAGCTTAAGGAAGAAGTTGAACAAGGATTGAAGTATGTGAAAGACGAATATGACGCGCCTTTTGTCGCTG
>CAYJUY010000033.1:0-6344 GCA_964373485.1 uncultured archaeon | reverse complement strand
TGTGGACGATGTAATCTGACATCTCCGCACGCTAGGAGTTCAAGATGTCGTCTTGCACAAAGACAAAATTATTTTTCCCAATGAGATGTTCTATGTTCTTTTTCGAGCCGGAGCTTATGTTGTCAACGCAAATTATTTTTCCGCCAAAAATGTCGACAACATCGCAAAACCAGCTTCCCAAAAATCCTGCGCCTCCGGTTACCAAAAATGTTTTTCCCTCTATCTTTTCTTTCAAATCCGCCGAATTTTTTTGTAAAGTTTTCAAATCTTCCTCGATTATCTTATTCATCTGAACACCTACTCCTTCAAGTCGTTGTTTCTATAAAAGTCCGCAAGCTCGTCTACTTTCTCTTTTGTGAATGATTTCAAATTGGAGTCGAAAAGTGCGGTTGTCACGAAAGCTTCCACATATGTTTTGGGATTTCCTATGTCCATGTAAACTTCGTCTGGATTAAGTTTCATCGCAACCACTTTGAATCCTCTCTCTATCAGCCACTCGATGGCGTCTGTAAGTTGTTTTTCTCCGCCAACTCCAAGTCCTGTTTTTTCAAGCGCGTGGAAAATTGTCGGCTTGAAAATATATTTACCGCATATTGCCAAATTAGAAATTGGTTCTGACGGCTTCTCAACAACTTTTGTTAATCTCAAAACTCCGTCCTCGTCTTCTTCTCCAAGAACAATACCGTATCTTTGCGGTGTGTCTGTCTCAAAAACTGCAAGAGTTGCGTCAGCGTCTGTCTTCTCGTGAATATTCGCCAGCCGCGTTATGAAATCTGTTGACGGTCCCTGATTTAGAGAATAAACAATAGAGTCGCCAGAGGTCATGTAGAAGCTGTCCTCATGCGACACATATTCTTTCGCAAGATAAGTTGCCGCACCGAATCCTTCAGGCCTTGGTTGGTTTATGTACGACAGTTTTACACTGTTGAGAATTTTGTAGAAACTTTCTGTAGAATCTAGAACTTCTTTGTCGGTAAGCTGTGCAAGTATGTCGTAATTTTGCGTGAAATGGTCTTCGATGGCTCTTTTTTCGCGACCAGTAATTAAAAACATTTTTTTGATTCCTGCAGCGTGAATCTGTTCGATTACTAGATGGAGAATAGGTTTGATTTTTCCTTGATCGACTATTGGCAGCATCTCCTTCGGCTGCTCTTTCGTGGAAGGCATGAGCCTAGTTCCTCGGCCCGCCGCTGCAATTACTGCTGACTTTATCATTGCGCAACACCGAAATTGTTTTTCCAACCTATTCCCCTGTAAGCAATTCCCTGCTGTATTGTTTTTTCTGGATTAAGAGCCCTTCTACCATCGATTATCGGCACCTTGATGTTTTCAAGATTCATATTTTTGAATTCATCCCATTCAGTCATTATCATTACCAAGTCTGCATCGCTGATGCAACTTTCCTTCGAATCGCAGAAGCTAATCATCTCGCCGAAAATTTGTTTTGCGTTTTCCATAGCTTTCGGATCGTAAGCTTTAATTTTAGCGTGCTTTCTAAGCAAGGTTTGTATTACTGGTATAACTCTTGCTTCTCTCATATCGTCAGTGTCGGGTTTGAATGCAAGACCTAAAATTGAAATTGTTTTGTCTGCCAAATCTCCAATAGTTTTTTCCGCGAGATCTACCATTCTGTAAGGTTGCTTCTCGTTAACTTCAATTACACTTTCAAGCAAAACAGGTTTTATACCAGCAGATTTTGCCGCGTGAATTATTGCCTTGACATCTTTTGGAAAACATGACCCTCCAAACCCCGCACCAGCATTCAGAAATTTTGGCCCAATTCTGGTATCTATGCCGATCGCCCTAGCAACTTCGTAAACGTCTGATCCGTATTGTTCACAGATGTTTGCAAATTCATTTATAAAAGAAATTCTTGTCGCGAGCATAGCATTATTTGCGTATTTTATCATTTCTGCGGTGTTTATGTCTGTGAATATTCTCGGAATTTTTTCGTCGAATTTTGAATAAAGTTCTGCAAGTGTTTTTTGCGATTTGCTATCTATTCCGCCAATTACAATTTTGTCTGGATTAAGAAAATCGTAAACTCCGCAACCTTCTCTTAAGAACTCAGGGTTCATGCAAACTCCGAAATCTTTTCCGGCTTTTTTCCCGGAATTTTCTTCAAGTATTGGAATGACGAAATCTTTTGTCGTCTTCGGCAAAACCGTACTTTTCACAACAATGACTTTGTAAATATCAGAAATTTTCAGCTGCTCGGCAACTGAAGTTGCGCAACTCTCAACTTGAGACAAATCAATTGAACCGTCTTCTTTCGAAGGTGTGCCAACACAAATGAAAACTACGTCTGCATCTTTCACGACCGAATAATCAGTGGTCGCATTCAACCTCCCAGCTTTTATATTTCTTTGAAGAATCTCCTCAAGGCCAGGCTCGTATATTGGTGAAATTCCTCTGTTAATCGTTTCTGCCTTCTCTTTCTGCTTGCCTAGCATAGTAACTTTGTGTCCGAAGTCTGCTAGGCATGCTATTGCCAAGCCCACATAACCTGTACCAATTACAACAACTTCCATATAGATTCCTTTAAAAGAATTCAGTAATCACAATTAAAATACATAACGAAAGTATTATAAAGTAATACATATAGTATTACTAATATGAAAAACCGTGTATCTATAACGTTGGATAAAAGAATTATTGAAGAATTGGACCATAGAGTAGATGGCATTTTCATAAGGTCGCGTTCGGATGCAATCGAGAAAATTCTTAAAGAGCACATGGTGGAGAAAAAAACTGCTGTTGTTTTGGCCGGTGGTATGCCGGAAAAACTTTTTTTGAAAGAACTTGGGGTTTACAGACCTCTTGTTGATATGGGGGGAATGAAGCTTATAGAATATATAATTACAAAATGCCGTGAAATAGGTTTCAATAACATAATCGTTATCGGTTTAAAGCCAGTTATTTCGAAAATATATGAAGTTACTGGGAATGGCGAGAAATATAATGTAAATATAACTTTCATAGAAGAATCAAAAGAACTTGGGACTGCGAAAACTTTGGAACTTGCCAAAAAATATTTGAATCATGATTTTCTTTTTCTTCCATGTGATTCATATTTCAATTTTGATCTTCAGAAATTATGGGAATTTCACAATTTGCATAAAGGTGTAATCACTATGGGGATTCATACTAGAACAAGTTATGAATGGAGAAAAGGAATTGTTGAAATGGAAGGATTGTACATTACAAATTATGAAGAAAATCCGAAGAAGCCGAAGACAAAAGTTTCAGGAGTTTTCATAGGTTTCATGAAGCCGGAGGTTTTCAACATGATTCCGCCAGGAGATATATTTTGGAGTTTGCAAGAAAATGTTTTTCCAAAACTAGCAAAGGAAAGGAAATTAATAGGTTACGCTGTGGAAGGTGATTGGGTTAACGTACACACGAAAAGCGATGTGAATAATTTAATCGGTCTTAGCAAAAAACACAAATAGTAATGGGTTGATATGATTTTATGGAATTGAAACTGAGGAATTTAATTTTCATACCGATAGCATTATTCGCATTTTCAGTTGGGATTTTGCTTTGGAACTTCGTACAGACCGGCGATTTCATAATCAAGGGCGTTGATTTGAAGGGAGGAACTCTTGTTACGATTAACACGCCAGAGCCGGTTGACACGAAACTTCTAGAAAAAAAAGTTACAGAAAAATTCGGATCCAGTTTGGTAAGTGGTCTGAGGACAACTTCCGGTTTTGGTGCGACTATACAAGTGGAAAGCGGCACGAATGTGTCTGATGTTGTCAATATTGCCAAAGAGTCTGGTATACAAGTTATTGAATTTTCTGAAGAAACAATTGGGCCGACTTTGGGAAATATTTTCTTCGAGCAAGTGAGGAACACTCTGATAATCGCTTTCATTCTGATGGGCATCATTATTTTCGTAATTTACAGAAATCTCGTCTCGAGTTTTGGGATAGTTTTTGCAAGTCTTGCAAACATTATGACTACTCTCGCCCTCACCAGTCTTTTTGGAATCGAGTTGAGCTTCGCTGGTTTTGCTGGACTTCTTATGCTGATAGCGTTCACGGTTGACACGAACATAGTTCTCACGAGTAAAGTAGTCTCACATGGGACAGAAAATTTCAAGGCTAGATACAGGAAAGCGCTTGTGACTGGAGTCACGTTGATAGCGACAATCACTGCAACAATGTTCATAGTTCTTTTCCTGTCGACTTCGAAGCTTCTCGTGAACATAGCAGAAGTTCTCGTGATAGGTTTCCTTTCGGACTTGGTTTTCACATGGATACTCAACGCTGGCTTGCTCGAGATTTATTTCAACAAAAAATTCGCGCATCTTGGAGGTGCGGCAGGATGAGCGTGTTTAAGGATCTGAGATTCGTCTCTTTGATTGTTCTTGTGGTTGTTGCCCTCGGTTTGATAGGCTCTCCCACATTCTTGAAAGCGAGAAGCATTACTGTGGATTTTGTAGATGCCAACAGCAAATGTCCTCTGAAAGAAGGAGATGTGGTAAACCAAATCTACTCAGTTGTAATTACGGACGCGGAATCATTTTCGAAGGCTTTGGGAAATGTCAGAGGTGGAGACAGGGTTGCGATGGTTGTCAATGGCGCTCCTTTTGGGTGCGAGGCTGTAGCAGACAATTCACTGGGCTTCAGTGTGAAGGAAAATGAATTAGAGACGCTGAGATTTGGAATCGATATAGAAGGCGGAACACGCGTCTTACTAAATCCAACTGAGGAGATAACGAAGGAACAGCTTACAGAAACCGTGAAGACTTTGGAAAACAGAATAAACTTCTATGGCCTGAAGGAAGTAAAGGTCAACGTCCTCGGAAACAATTTGATACAAATCGAAACTTCTGACGCGAGTGGAGACGACATAAGAAACTTTCTTGCAAGACAAGGGAAGTTCGCTGGAAAACTTTCTGAAAGAATAAAATTTTTGGATGGAAAAGGCGAACTGATAATCGGGAACAAGACCTTCGACGTTTCCATTGAGCAAAATAAATTTTTTATAGAAAACCGTGGTTACTCGGTTAACGACACGTTTCTTCTTGAGCAAGAAAAGTTCCAAGTTATTTCAATCAACAACACGTCTGCAATTGTGTATGCGGATCTTTTCACCGACAAGGATATAGTAAATGTTTTGAGCGGCACGCAGCAAAGCGGTATAAGACCGGTTGGTGAGGGATTCTACGAGTTCAGCTTTGGAGTGCAAGTCAGTAGGGAGGGCGCGAAGAAATTTGCCAAACTGACTGAAGGGCAGCCAATAGAAGGTATCTCTGGAAATGAAAGATACATCCAACCGAAGCTAGTTTTATTCCTCGACGAAAGATTGATAACCGAGCTTAACATTGTAGCACAACTGGCTGGGCAAGAAGTAACAAGCGCGACAATTACAGGAACTGGAAGGAGCCTTGAAGAGGCGAGCAGGGAAAAATTGAGATTGGAATCGACTTTAAGATCTGGAAGCTTGCCTGTTAAACTTGAAATAGCAAAGGTTGATACAATCACGCAGACGGCAGGCCGCGACTTGATCAACTCGACAGTGTTCGTTGCATTGGCGAGCATAATAGCAGTCAGCGGCATCGTTTACTACAGGTATCGCGATTACAGAATAGTCGTTCCCATGGTGCTAATGAGCCTCAGCGAAGTTGCAATCGTTGTTGGAATCGCGGCATCGCAAATTTTCGCAGGATTCGTGATCGCAATTGCTGTAGCGATTGGAATTTTGAAGAGGGAAATTACAGGAGTTGTTGGGTGGATAACTCTCATCGTGATGATTATGGTCGCTGCGACTGTAGCAATTTCTCCGTGGACGATTGACATTCCTGTTATAGCCGGACTGATTGCGATACTCGGAACTGGAGTAAATCAAATGATAATAATGACCGACCAACTTTTCAAGGAAAAAGGCAGACCGCTTGCAGAAAGGCACAAGTCCGCAATGAAAATTATCTGGAGCTCTGCAGCCATAGTCGTGTTTGCGATGATACCGCTGATCTTCGGCGGGATAGGTTCTTTGAAAGGTTTCGCAATTGCAACCATAGTTGGCGTGCTGGTTGGTATACTTGTCACAAGGCCGGCCTATGTTGCATTGATAGAAAAAATAAAACGGATTCAGTTGGAGTCTGTGTGAAGTTAAATTCAGATTATTGCAATCTTCGATCTTTCTTCTCCCGAATAGAACATCAAATTACCGCCACATGCTTCGCACTTTCCTATGATTGGCGGCCTTCTGAAAGATTGATTGCATTTCTCGCAAACGACTCCCTCAAATGAGGGCAATATTTTCTTTTCTCGTTTCTTCGCGTTATTCATTGCCTCCATTATCGTCATCAGTTTGCCGGCACCGAGTAACTC
>CAYJUY010000032.1:0-6372 GCA_964373485.1 uncultured archaeon | reverse complement strand
GAGTAACTCAGATTTCGATATTCCTATCGATTCGAAAACTCTTTCCAGAGGTGGAATTATTTGATTCTCGATGTAATATCTTGAATCAACCTTCATTCCGTTCTTCTTCACATACTCCGGGTCTTCTGCGCGCATCGACATCAGCTGCGTGCCGTGAGTTATTACAAAACCAATTCTATCGCCTACTCCAGGTGCAGTAGCCATGTCTCTTTTCCTCATCTTCTTCATCACTTCTATGTGCGGCTGTATGCCCTTGTATTCCTTCAGAGATTTCGAAATCGATTTCGTTACAACCAGTTTTTCAATTGGAATTTCATTTCTGCTTAATTTCAAAATAATTTCTTTGATGTAAGCCAGAGCTTTCTTTGGATTTTGCTCGCGTAAAACTATTTCCAAAACTTTGTTCAAAGTTTCGCCAGTGAGATCGCACCAGTCTCTCCTGACCGTTTCTATTCCTTTCATTACAGTCCTTTCCTCCCAACCTTCGCCCCTTGGCTCTATACTAATTCCAGCATATCTTTTTTTGGAAAGAATGAGAAGTGATCTGAACACGCCCTCGACTTTCATCTCCACAAGTCCCTTAATTTTTTCGTTCACCTCCTTCTCGAGCCCCAAACCAATTTCAAATCCATTCTCTGCGGTGTCTGTATCAACCCGAACCATTATCGAATCCGTGTCGCCGTAGATAACTTTCATGTTGCTGTGTTCGGAAACTATGTCGCGAGTTTTTTCTATAAGCATCCTGCCACATCCGGTTACGGCTGTTGCGACCTGGAGCGAGTATATTCTCGCACGAATATAGCCAGTATACCCGTAGAAAGAATTCGTCATGTACTTCACTGCTATCTGTTTCGATTCAAGAATCTTTCTGATTTTTTCGTCCTCTTCATTCTTTGCCTCATTTCTTATTCTGTCCCTCTCCAAAATTAGATGCTGAACTATCTGAGGGATTATTCCGATTCTTGTTTTTTTCGAAACAAATTTTGATCCGGTCGGCGTCTCTATAAATTCGCCAGAATATTTTGTCTCATCAGTTATCAGCGTTGTCGGGCAGATGTTGAACGATATGAATATTGTCGGGTACATCGACTTGAAATCTAGATAAACTACTGGTTTTGTGTGGAGACCAACCTCCGGTTCCAGAACCAACGCGCCCTTGAATCCAAACATGTCCCTCTCGTCCATTCTCTTCAACATTTCATTAGAGCTTGGTTTGAGAGGAAGAACGTAATCTCTCTTGTTGAATTCTCTCAGCAAAATATTCTCCACCCTTGTAGCCTCGCCGCCGTCGAGAACGTCCTGCATCAGAACTCCAGAAACTTTTGATATCTCCACAAATTTGTCTAGCAAGTTTCTTGTCACAAGAATTTTCATCGCGAGCTCTGCGTCCTTTCGTGCATACTCGACGAGTCTGGTTATATCAGCGCCGTTGCCATTCCAAATCTTTGGAATCTCGGAGTGGGACATTTCCAACTTGGTGTCGTTTATTAGTTCTTTCGCGACATCGCCGAGTGCATATCTTTTCAGTTTTGGAAATCCTTTGTCTGCCAGCTGTGTCTTCACCTGCATTTCTTTAATCAGCTCGTAATCGTCGACAATTATCCTACCTGTAATTGCGTTTCTTGTTTTGCCAGCTATTTTTTTTGACATTGCTTGCTTGATGTTGCAGCGCCCGATTGTCCTAGGAATCTTGTTGAGCGCTAGCCTGTCTAGTATGTAAGGTATGTCGAAGTTGTTGATGTTGTAGCCTACAATCACATCAGGATCGTAGTTGTCCACGATTTTCATGAATTCTTGGAGCATTTCTTCCTCGTTCTTGAAAGACGCTACGCCATCAAATTTTCTTGTTGGTTTTGCGACTAGGACGAGCGTGTTCCTTCTAGAGTAGTCAGGGAGAAATGCAAGGCTAATCATTATTATTGGGTCCTTCTGCGGATTTGGAATCCCTTCCGGCGTTGCTACCTCTATGTCGACGCTTAGAGTCTTGAAATTGAATGGTCTTTCTTCGGCGGATTCTATTTTCTCGAGCTCGACTATTCTGTCGGCTTTCACTGTATTCGTAATCACCGGCTTCCCTAAAACCCTGTAACGCCTCATGCCGTGTAAATTCATATCCGCCATGAACCTGTATTTGAAAAGTATGTCGGCCTCAAAAATTTTTTTCGCGAGACCCTCTTTCCAAACCTCGTCTCTGATAATTGGAACCTGAGACGGTTCTTTACATGTGACTTTCAGGATTTTGTTTTTGTTCTCATTGTAGCCGAATGGTAGAAATTTCTCTGTCTCTTCCAAACTTATAATTTGTGTGTCGAATTTTCTCCTGAGAAATTCTTCGACATTTCGCTCCTCGCCTTTCATCGGAAGTATGTAAAAGTATGGGAGAAAGCCTTTCACGAAAACGCAAGCGGTTTTCTGATCGTCGCACCTTCCAAAAATCCTTACGATTGTGTTTCCATCCACAACATCGTAATCCACGTCGAGAATCTGGAAAAAGAATTCCATATTCAACATTATGTTAAATCGATTTTTATACTTTCGCGTGTCTTGAGGTTTACAGACCAGAATATCGGCTTGGTAAGAAAACTTCCGAGAGATACGATTGTCACGCCCTTGTAGTTCAAAATTCTTGGATCGTGGTAGTGTCCTATCACGAAAATATCCGGTATTTTGTCGAGGAACAACTTTTCTTCATCAAAATTTTTATTTTGTTTGAAATTTGGTGATAGGTGGCGTTTTTTAATCAGCTCCAATAACATAATTTCGGGCGATGTTTTAAACTTCTCAAAATATTTTGAGAATATATCTCCATGAGAAAGGAAAATCTCTACTCCGTTAATTTCAACAACCACTGGGTCGGGTAAATAATTTTCTAACTCGCCTTTAAGAAAGCTTAGAGAAAAGTTTTTCGGGAAGAGTTCCACGAATTTTTCAACCTTTTCCTTATCAGGCGCTATATCACCAAGAACGAACACTATCGTTTCTTGTTTTATTTTTTTCAAATAGTTGGAGAGTTTTTCCAAACTGTGTGGCAAAAACCCCAGTTCGTCTATATGTATGTCTGATAAAAACATGACAAAAATTTCCTCGCTTGAAGCGGAAATTTTTGTCGCGAGAGGTATGTCTGGAAAAATTATTTTTACAACCCTGTTTTCTGAGGAGTCTTCGTTATCGCAGACGAGTCCGATAACTTCATCCTCAACAAGATAATTAAAATCCGCGACGGCCTCGTCAGAAATATAAACTGGGGCGGTCCCTGTAGGGTCTTCTACTACAAGGCTTCTATCTCCGAGATTTATTTCTTTAATCATCGCTATCAGCGAGAATTTTTTAGTTTGCTGAGAAATTCTGTTGACCGAAATCAGGTTAGCAAGTTCTGGTTTCTTGGACATTATTTCAGAAATTTTTTGGTATCTGTTTCTGAGCTGGTTTGCAAGTTCCTCTATCATGACCGGTTTGTTTTTGGAAAAGAAGGTCTTCGCAATTTTTATTTTTGGGTTTATGCCGCCGAGAATATTGTCAATTATCTGTTTTGTAATTATTGGGGTCTCCGGCTTGCCGCTCGACAAGTCTAGAAATGTTTGTACTTTGTCTTGGTTCTCTTCAAAATAACTTAGCGCGTCGGATCCCAGCTGATAGCCGGCCGCGAGAAACTTCTGAACTATTTCGCTTCTGTCCATAGGATTGAAAAATTATTTTCTGAATATATAGGCTTTCTTTTAATTGTAATTTTTATTTCTTCAAGACGTATACGGTAAGCCCGTTTTTGTTTTCTATTTTGGAATGTGGAAGTGGTATGGCTTGTACCTTTTCTGTTTGGATTAGTTCATCAAGATATTTCTGAACTGTGTTCCAACTGATGCTCCTGTTCACCTCTTTCGAGACGAATCTTGTGAGAGAAGATACTGTGAGGGGTGTTTGTGAGGACGAAAGTACAGTCAAAAGGTTGGATTGTATCGTCTGCCTCACGTCAGGACGGCCACGTTTCATGTTTTTTCATTGTTTTTCCGGATATAAATCTTTTTTAAAAGCTCTCGGAAACTTTTCGGAAAGGCAAAATTTAGTATCTATGACGAAACGTGATGATTTTGATTGTTGTTCGAGTAGGCGACTGACAACGAAAATTCAATTTTATTTTTTTCTTTAAGTTAAATTAATTATTTTAAAACAGTGTTATGTTATTTGTAAGTTTCATGGAAAACAAAAAATAAAAACAAAAGGGAAACTCTACAACCATCTACATTAACAAAGATCTGAGAAATCATTTCAAGTCATTTTAAAGTTGGAAAGAGCATTGTAAATCACAAAAAGGCATAAATAAGAGAAGGCACATACTAAATTGAATGCCAAAAATCATTATTCAGCCACACACAATTAACACAGCAATCAAAATTCTTCAGGAGTCGCATCTGCCGCTTACCATCGAGCAATGGAGAAAATTTCTGAGCAAGAAAGTTTATCCAGAACTTTCAGAAGAGGAAATCAAGAAAAAAAAGGGAGTCTCCTGGAACACAATGAGGGAGATAACAAAACAGCTGATGAACAACCGCATAGTCGAGCCGGTTTATGCAGGAAAGATAGTCCTTTACAGAATAAGGCCGGTTTAATCAACGTGAGTTAAACCGTTGTTCAGCATGAAACGTTTGATAACTGCTCGAACTGATTGCTCCAAACCTTTTACAGGATGATAGACAGCTGGATTCGATCTACCAATTTTTTCCAGCAAACCTATCGAAACCAAACAGTCAAGTCTTTTTCTAAGCGCCTCGCTTCCCATCGAAATTTTGTGCACGTTCTTCATCTCCATGTAAAGAACCGAGAATACCTGTGGCCTAGTATCGTTTGGAAAATCTTCTCCAGTCGCATAAAATTTTCTTAAAATTTGGATGTTTGTGAAATCCAGTTTCTGTGCAAGAGAAAGAATCATATCCACGTTCTGCACGCCAGATTCTTGCAAAACGTTTTGCCGAATTTGCGTTGTCCGATCAAGCCTCATCCAATCATCCGGGAATACAATATTGTCTCGGAGGTATAAAAATGCTTTTCGATGCTGCAGAAAACGGAAAATCCGCCCCTCAAACAGAATTTTTGATTTCTTCACTGAGGCTTATCATCCGCGCGTCGCTCTCGAGATTATTGACAGAAACTATAGCGCAGTTTCCTTCCGGAAACCTACCAGGATTCACAATTTTTGTTTTGCCCAACTCATCTAACCCCTTCGACTCGTGTATGTGCGCGCTGATTGCAACGTTCGGCTGTTTCTCTTCTATGAATTTTCTTACAACTTCGGAGCCGACATGCGCGCCGCTGAAAATTCTATCAACACCGGTATTAATTGGAGGCATGTGGGTTACTTGGATTTTTATTTCCTCGCTTTTCACCTCGTCATAAGCCTTCATCAAACCAAGTTCAATCTCTCCCTCGGCAGGCTCAAATGGCGTACCGAACGGGGTTCTGGCACCGCCGTAACCGTAAAACCCAACACCATTAATCACAATTCCCTTTCCATGAACGCTAATTCCTTTCTTGTCAAGATAATCGATTATTTCCTTGTCCCAGCTTCCAGGAACGACAACCAACGGCTTTCCCACATCCTCAAGCTGTGCAACAATTATTTTCGCCAAATCAGTTCTCGTAAATCCCTTCGGCACATTAGCATCTGTAAAGTCTCCAGGGAAAACAATCACGTCAAAATCAAGTTTTTCAATTTGGTCAATCAAGTTGAACATATTTTCGATGTCATTGTGAATGCAGCTCAGCGCCAAGATTTCCATAAACTGAATTATCAGATACAAACTTAAAGTAATTCTTTCGCAAAAACAAATAATCTTCAATGGTAAATTCTAGGAAGAAGGGCTACAGGGTCGAGTGGAAAATCAGAAAGATTCTCGAAGCGCGTGGATGGAAAGTTGTGCGGTCTGGAGCAAGCTTAGGAGAAGCCGATTTGATTTGTTTCAAAAACCGAAAGTGTTTGATGTTGCAAATTAAGTCCACAGCAAAGAAAAAATTTTACTTCGACGAATATATGGAAAAAAATCTGGAAGGATTCCCATTTTACCTGATCGTAGATTTCGGTTACGGAAAAATTAGAGTCTTGCACCCGCAAAGAGTCGTAAGCAAAGACGACGGAAAAGACCTGCACGAGTTCTTGGAGAGAAACTAATAAAGTTAAAGCGCCATAATGTTTTCAGATGTTCTCACAATTTCACAATTCCAACTTCACAAACTCAGAAGTCACAAATTACAAAAAGGTCATCAATCATGGTAAAACTTGCACAATCTACAATAAAATATTTGATCGAGGCCGAGTTCGAGACTGACGGGCTGATTGAGAAGCCCGATGTTATAGGAGCGATATTCGGCCAGACTGAAGGA